>NZ_JAVRHI010000012.1:0-28779 GCF_034105845.1 Streptomyces sp. CRN 30
GGCACTACGGACGAGGGTGGCCGTCCCCGTGCGGGGACGGCCACCCTCGTCCGTAGTGCCCGCGTCGGCTCAGACGGTGTCCAGCTCGCCCAGCAGGCCCGCGCGGAGCCGGGCGATGATCCGCTTGATCAGGCGGGACACGTGCATCTGCGAGCAGCCGAGCCGTTCGCCGATCTCCGCCTGGGTGGCCTCCTCCACGAACCGCAGGTGGAGGATCTCCCGGTCGCGCTCGCTCAGCTCCGCCATCAGCGGGGCGAGGGAGTGGAAGTCCTCGACGAGCCGCAGCCCGTCCTCCTCCACGCCGATGAAGTCGGCGAGGACCGCCTCGCCGCCCTCGGCGCCGTCCCCGGTGAGGGCGGCGTCCAGGGACGCGGAGTTGTAGCCGTTGGAGGCGATCTGCGCCTCGATCACCTGGTTCTCGCTGAGGTTCATCAGCGTGGCCAGCTCGGCGACGGACGGCTCGCGGTCCAGCCGGCTCGACAGCTCCTCACGGGCCTTGGCCAGCTCCACCCGCAGCTCCTGAAGGCGCCGGGGCACGTGCACCGCCCAGGTGGTGTCGCGGAAGAAGCGCTTGATCTCGCCGACGATGTACGGCAGCGCGAAGGAGGTGAACTCCACCTCGCGCGACAGCTCGAACCGGTCGATGGCCTTGATCAGGCCGATCATCCCGGTCTGCACGATGTCGTCCATGTCGTCGCCGCGGCCCCGGAACCGGCCGGCGGCGAAGCGGACCAGCGACATGTTCATCTCGATGAGGGTGTTGCGCGCGTACTGGTACTCGTGCGTCCCCTCTTCGAGCTCCGACAGGCGCTGGAAGAACTGGCGGGACAGCTCCCGCGCGTCACGCGGCGCCACGGACCGGCCGTCCACGACGTCCCGCGGCCGGATTCCGGCGCTGATCATTACCTCTCCCACGAAAGTCACGGTTCGACGTCTCCCTAGTTCTCCCGGGGTGCGGATACCCAGGTCACGTCGGTACATGCCCCCCGACAACGAAGGCGTCCGCGGGGGGAACGCACCGCTGGGCCAGGATATCCGGGCCGCCGCCCGCGCACACGTCAGCGGGATTCCGGCACACCGGCCCGATTCCCCTCAGGGCGGAACTCCGTCCCCTTCCGCTCCGCCCGGCCGCTCCTAGGCTGGGAAGGTGAGCAGCCACGCACCGGACGAAGTCCGTGTCATCCCCCTGCGCCCGCCCGCCGCCCGCCCCGCGGACCGGCCGGCCCCGGCGGCCCGCGAACCGCTCTGGCGCGACCTGGTCGGCGACGTGCTGCGGCGCGAACGCCGATCTCAGGAGCGGACGCTGAAGGACGTCGCCGACGCGGCCCGCATCTCGATGCCGTACCTCTCCGAGGTGGAGCGCGGCCGCAAGGAGGCCTCGTCGGAGGTGCTCGCCGCCGCCGCGCGCGCCCTCGGCCTGGGCCTGGGCGACCTGCTGACCCGGGCCCACGAGGACCTGGTCAGGATCACCGCGCACCACGCCGCCGCGCCCGGCCGCTCCACCGCCGCTCCCCGCTTCGACGGGCTCTGCCTGGCGGCCTGACCGCGCCCCCGCCGCCACACCCCGCCCCCCGCGCGGGGCGTGGCGGCCGGGGCCGGGCCGTCACAACCGTGCGAGCCGTCGGCTCAGCACCTCGTCCGCGAGGCCGTACGCCACCGCCTCCTGGGCCGTGAACACCTTGTCGCGGTCCATGTCGGCGCGCAGCGCGGGGATCTCGTGGCCGGTGTGCCGGGCCAGCACCTCCTCGACCTGCGCGCGGATGCGCACCATCTCCTTCGCCTGGAGCGCCAGGTCCGAGACCGTGCCCTGGCGGCCGCCGCTGGCCGGCTGGCCGAGCAGCACGCGCGCGTGCTCCAGCACGATCCGCCGGCCGGGATCGCCGCCGGCCAGCAGCACGGCCGCCGTGGACGCCGCCTGTCCGACGCAGACCGTCGAGATCGGCGGCTGCACGTACATCATCGTGTCGTAGATCGCCATCAGCGAGGTGAACGAGCCGCCGGGGGAGTTGATGTAGACGGAGATCTCGTTCTCCGGCGCCGCCGACTCCAGATGCAGCAGCTGGGCGATGACGACGTTGGCGACGCCGTCGTCGATCTCCGTGCCGAGGAAGATGATCCGCTCCGAGAGCAGCCGGCTGAAGACGTCGTAGGACCGTTCGCCCTGCGGAGTCCGCTCGACGACGTTCGGAATCGTGTACGACCCCATGGTCACAGCCCCCCCCGTCGCTTCGACGCCGCCGGGCGTACGTCCGCCAGGGACTGGACGACCCGGTCGACCATGCCGTACTCCTTGGCCTCCTCGGCCGTGAACCAGCGGTCCCGGTCGCCGTCCCGGGAGATCGTCTCGGGCGTCTGGCCGGTGTGCTCGGCGGTGATCCGCTCGATGGTCCGCTTGGTGAAATCCAGGTTGTCGGCCTGGATCTCGATGTCGGCGGTGGTGCCCCCGATGCCCGCCGACGGCTGGTGCATCATGATCCGCGCGTTCGGCAGCGCGAACCGCTTGCCGGCGGCGCCCACGCTCAGCAGGAACTGGCCCATGCTGGCGGCGAACCCCACGGCGAGCGTGGAGACGTCGTTGGGGATCAGTCGCATCGTGTCGTAGATGGCCAGGCCCGCGTGGACCGAGCCGCCGGGACTGTTGACGTACAGGCTGATGTCGGTGCGCGGGTCCTCCGCGGACAGGATCAGCAACTGGGCGCAGATCCGGTTGGCGGAGACCTCGTCGACCTGGGTGCCCAGGACGACGATGCGCTGCGCGAGCAGCTGCGCGGCCAGGTGGTCGTCGAACCGGCTGGGAGGGGTGTCGCCCTCCTCGGCCCGCGGGGAGAGGGTCCGCAGCGGGCCGGCGGTGGATGGGAACATCGGCGCTCCTTCGTCGAGGCGTCGAGACGTCGGGACAGGGGAGTCGGGACATGGGAGTCGAGACTCCGAAAAGGCGGTCGTACGCGGCGCCGGGCGCCGCTCGTCCCACTGTCGGCCCGCGGCCGCCCGGTCCGCCGCGATCTCTGCCGTCGGCAGATTCGCCGCGGGCAGAGCGGGAGCCGATGAGTTTCCGGGCCCGCGCCGGTCGATACAGATGACCGCGTCACAGATGACCGCGTCACACAGGACCGCGCGCCCCGCGCGCGCCGAGGAGGCACTCATGGCAGACGACGGGTTCACCACGTGTCTGTGGTTCGACGACCGGGCCGAGGAGGCCGCCCACTTCTACGTCTCGGTGTTCAAGAGCTCCGGCATCGGTGACACCACCCACTACCCCGAGGGCTCCATGCGCCCCGCCGGCACCGTGCTGACCGTCGACTTCACCGCCAACGGGCAGAAGTTCGTCGCGCTCAACGGCGGACCGCAGTTCACCTTCACCGAGGCGGTCTCCCTCCAGATCATCTGCGACGACCAGGCGGAGGTCGACCACTACTGGACCCGGCTGACCGAGGGCGGCGGCCAGGAGGGGCCGTGCGGCTGGGTCAAGGACCGGTTCGGGCTGTCCTGGCAGGTCGTCCCGCGCCGGCTCAACGAGATGTTCGCCGACCCCGACCCGGCGAAGGCGGCCCGCGCGAACAAGGCGATGATGGGCATGCGCAAACTGGACATCGCCGCCCTGGAGAGCGCCTTCGCGGGGGACTGAGCGGGGGACTGAGCGGGGGACTGAGCGAGGGACCGGGCGGGGGGCCGAGCGGAACGCACCGTTCGCGGCGCGGAGCCCGGCCCGGATGACTAGCGTGGTGGGACGGACCACCCACCCACATCCATCTGTTCCGGGAGGCGGCGGTCATGGCCGTACAACCTGAGGGGGCCCCGTGCTGGGCCGACGCGATGTTCCACGACCTGGAAGGGGCCAAGAGCTTCTACGGTGACGTCCTCGGCTGGACGTTCGGAGAGTCGTCGTCCGAGTACGGCGGCTACACCACCGCCTACGCGAACGGCAAGGCGGTCGCCGCCGTCGTCCCGCCGATGCCGGGCCAGGAGAGCGACTCGCAGTGGTGCCTGTACCTCGCGGTCCGCGACGCCGCGGCGGTGGCGTCACGGGTGCGCGAGGCCGGGGGCGAGGTGGTGCTGGAGCCGATGCGCGTCGGCGACTTCGGCACCATGTGCCTCGCCCGCGACCCGGGCGGCATCGTCTTCGGCCTCTGGCAGGCCGGCACCCACGAGGGGTTCGAGGCGATGGGCGAGCCCGGCGCCTACTGCTGGGCGGAGATCTTCGCCCGCGAGCCCGCGACGTCGGACGCCTTCTTCACGGCGGTCTTCGGCTACCGGACCAAGGAGGTGGAGGACGACGCGGTCGACTTCCGCCTCTTCGACCTCGGCGACGACACCGTGCTCGGCCGGATGGCCATGACGGAGGACTTCCCGGCCGAGCTGCCGCCCTGGATCAACGTCTACTTCACGGTCGCCGACTGCGACGAGGCCGTCTCCCGCGCCGCCAAGCTCGGCGGCGTGCTGCGCTTCGGCCCGATGGACTCGCCGTTCGGCCGGTTCGCCGCGCTCAGTGATCCGCAGGGCGCGAACTTCTCGGTGATCGACATCACGACCACCCGGGGCGAGCCGCCGAAGGTCACGTCCGCGTCCTGAGCCGGTCCCCCGGACCCGGCCCGGACCGCGCACCCGGCCATGGCATGATCGAGCCCATGCTTGAACGTGTTGTGGCCGCGTGCGACGGGGCCTCGAAGGGCAATCCCGGCCCGGCGGCCTGGGCCTGGGTAGTCGCCGACGACAGCGAGACCCCGGACCGCTGGGAGGCGGGCCCGCTCGGCCGGGCCACCAACAACGTCGCCGAACTCACGGCCCTGGAGCGGCTGCTGGCCGCGACCGACCCGGCGGTGGAGCTGGAGGTCCGGATGGACTCCCAGTACGCGATGAAGGCCGTCACCACCTGGCTGCCCGGCTGGAAGCGCAACGGCTGGAAGACGTCCGCCGGCAAGCCGGTCGCCAACCAGGAGCTGGTCGTGCGCATCGACGAGCTGCTCGCGGGCCGCTCGGTGGAGTTCCGCTACGTACCGGCCCACCAGGTCGACGGCGATCGCCTCAACGACTTCGCCGACCGTGCCGCCAGCCAGGCCGCCATCGCGCAGGAGGCGGCCGGCAGCGTGCTCGGCTCCCCGGAGCCGCCGCCCTCCCCGGACACCCCGCCGGCCAAGGGTCCGCGGCGCCGGCCCGCCACCGCGCGCAAGGGCGGCGCCTCGGCGTCGGCGTCCTCGGCGTCCTCCCGGACGATCAAGGCGAAGTTCGCCGGGCGCTGCCTCTGCGGACGCCCGTACGCCGCCGGCGAGCCCATCGCGAAGAACGCGCAGGGCTGGGGCCACCCCGAGTGCCGCGCGGCGGCCGCCGGCTAGACACCCGGCTTGAGGACAGGGAAGGGGCGGCCCCTGGGGGCCGCCCCTTCGCCGTGACGCACGCCGCGTGTCACACGGCGCCGCGCCAGCCGCCCGTCTCGCGGCCGCGCTCCTCGATGAACTGCTTGAAGCGCTTCAGGTCGCCCTTGGTCTGCCGCTCCACGACACCGAGCTTGTCACCCGCCTTCTCGGCCATGCCGTCCGGATGGAACTCCATCTGCAGCATCACCTTGGTGCGGTCGTCGTCGAGGCGGTGGAAGGTGACCACGCCCGCCTGCTCGGCCTCGCCCGCGACGGTGGTCCACGCGACCCGCTCGTCCGGGATCTGCTCCGTGATCCGCGCGTCGAACTCCCGGTGCACCCCGTTCACACTGGTCACCCAGTGCGTGAGGGTGTCGGAGCGCTGTTCGATCCGCTCGACCCCGCTCATGAACTCGGGGAAGGACTCGAACTGGGTCCACTGGTTGTAGGCGGTGTGGACCGGCACGCCGACCTCGATGGATTCCTCGACCTGCGACATGAGGTACTGCCTCCTTCGGCTTCCGTCGGGTGGACCGTCCGAGTACCCGCGCCCCGAGGGGCGAATCTCCTGAATCAGCGTCACCTCGCGTTACGCTGCGGGTCATATGACCGTTTTCGATGCTTTTTCCTGTTCGTGGGAGGCTGCGTGAAGGTCGTCTGCGTCGGCGGCGGACCCGCCGGGCTGTATCTGTCGATCCTGCTGAAGCGGGACGACCCCGGCCACGACGTCACCGTGTACGAGCGCGACCCGGAGGGCGCCACCTACGGCTGGGGCGTCACCTACTGGCGCCCTCTGCTCGACAGGCTCCACGTCCACGACCCGGAGTCGGCGCGCGCCGTCGAACGGCACTCGGTGACCTGGCGCGACGGCGTCGCCCACGTCGGGGAGGTGACGGCCCGCCACCGGGGCGACACCGGCCACGGCATCGGCCGCCACCGGCTGCTGGAGATCCTCGCCGACCGGGCCCGCGCCCTCGGGGTACGGCTGGAGTACGGGCACGAGGTCACCGCCGCCCGCCTGCCCGCCGCCGACCTGGTCGTGGCGGCCGACGGCGCGGGCAGCGCGCCGCGCACCCGCCACTTCCAGCACTTCGGCACCGGCATCCGGGCCGGGCGCAACCGCTACCTCTGGCTCGGCACCACCAAGGTCTTCGACGCCTTCACCTTCGCCTTCGCCGAGACGGACCACGGCTGGATCTGGGCCTACGGCTACGCGTACGGCCCCGAGGGCAGCACCTGCGTCGTCGAGTGCGCGCCCGAGACCTGGACGGGGCTGGGTCTGGACGGCGCCGACGAGGGGGAGGGGCTGGTGCTGCTGGAGAAGCTCTTCGCCGACGTCCTCGACGGCCACTCCCTGATGACGCGGCCGTCCGGCCGGGGCGGCGCCCTGCCCTGGCAGCCCTTCCGTACCCTGACCAACCGCGTCTGGTCGCGCGGCAACCTGGTCCTGCTCGGCGACGCCGCCCACACCACGCACTACTCCGTCGGCGCCGGGACCACCCTGGCCCTGGAGGACGCCATGTCCCTGGCCGCCGCCCTGCGCACCTACCCGGCGGTGCCGGACGCCCTCGCCCGCTACGAGTCGCAACGCCGCGCGGCCCTGCTGCCCGTGCAGAGCGCCGCCCGGTACAGCGCCCGGTTCTACGAGAACCTGCCGCGCTATCTCTCCCTGCCGCCCGACGACTTCTTCGCGCTGCTCGGCCAGCGCCACTCGCCGCTGCTGCCGTACCTCCCGCCCCGGCTCTACCACCGGCTCGACCGGGCCGCCGGGCGGCTGGACTCCCTGCGCCGGGCCAAGCGGTGGCTCGGCCCGAAGCTCGCCCGCACCGCGCAGACCAGGGCCCTCACCCGGACCGGCGGATGACAGACTGACGCCATGGAAGAACGCGTATTCGACAGGGCGTCCCTGCACGCCTCCGTGATCGGGCTGGGCACCTGGCAGCTGGGCGCCGACTGGGGCGACGTCGACGACAAGGAGGCCCTCGCGGTCCTGGAGGCGGCGGCCGACTCCGGGGTCACCTTCTTCGACACCGCCGACGTCTACGGCGACGGCCGCAGCGAGCAGACCGTGGCCACGTTCCTGAAGGGCCGGCCCGGCCACGGCATCACGGTCGCCACCAAGATGGGCCGCCGCGTCGACCAGCTCCCGGAGAACTACGTCCTGGACAACTTCCGTGCGTGGAACGACCGTTCCCGGCGCAACCTCGGCGTCGACACCATCGACCTCGTCCAGCTGCACTGCCCGCCGACGCCCGTCTACTCCACGGACGCCGTCTTCGACGCCCTGGACACCCTGGTGGCCGAGGAGCGGATCACCGCGTACGGCGTCAGCGTCGAGACCTGCGCCGAGGCGCTCACCGCGATCGCCCGGCCGAACGTGGCGAGCGTGCAGATCATCCTCAACCCGTTCCGCATGAAGCCGCTGCGCGAGGTCCTCCCGGCGGCCCGCGCGGCCGGCGTCGGGATCATCGCCCGGGTGCCGCTCGCCTCCGGGCTGCTCTCCGGGAAGTACACGCGGGACACGGTCTTCGCCGCCAACGACCACCGCGCCTTCAACCGGCACGGGGAGGCGTTCGACCAGGGCGAGACCTTCTCCGGCGTCGACTACGCCACGGGCGTCGAGGCCGCCGCCGAGTTCGCCGCGCTCGCCCCCGAGGGGTACACCCCCGCGCAGCTCGCGCTGCGCTGGATCGCGCGGCAGCCCGGGGTGACCACGGTCATCCCCGGGGCCCGCTCACCCGAACAGGCCCGTGCCAACGCGGCCGCCGCCGGACTGCCGGAGCCGTCCGAGGCGACGTACGCGGCCATCACGGACCTGTACGAGCGGCGGATCGAGGACCAGGTCGAAGGCCGCTGGTAGCACGCGGCCGGACCCGGCGGGCCGCCTCAGGGCACCAGGTGGAGCTCCCGCTCCTGCTCCTGGTCGCCGGAGGCGGCTCCGTCGTCCCGGGCGGTGAACGCGCGGGCCAGCGTCTCGCTCGCCGCCGACACCGCCTGCGGGGTCCCCTGGACGGTGACCGTCACCGGAGCGGACAGCCGCGCGCCACCGGCGTCCGGCGCGCCCGGCGCCTTCGGCTGCGACGGGGAGCCGAAGGTGGCCGTACGGACCGTCGCCCCGTCGTCGGCCGGAAGCTCGTCCGGCGCCCCGAAGACGTCCTGAAGCGCGTGCACCACCGCCCGCGCGTCGTCGATCCCACCACCGCTGAGCACCACGGTGAGCTGCGTGTCGGACATCCTGGCGACCTCCTCGTACTGTGCTTCGAATCGCCGTCCGTGTAACCGTGCCCCGGCCCGTCAAACAGCACGTTCGGCCGTCGGACGGCGTCTGACCGCCGGGAACGCGGGAAAACGCAGGAAGCACGGACACAGGCCGCGAGGAACCGGGAGGACCAGTGGCGGACGACGCGGGTACGACGGAGCGGGCGGTCAGACGACGCGGGCGCGACGAGAGCGAGGAGGAGCGCGCCGACCGGATGTGGACCGAGCTGATCCAGGAGGTCCGCGTCGCGCAGATGGGCGTGCAGATCCTCTTCGGCTTCCTGCTGACCGTCGTCTTCCAGTCCAAGTACGAGGAGCTGTCCGAGACCGACCAGACCATCTACCTGGTCACGGTCGTCCTCGGGGCGCTCTCCACCGGCGCGCTGATCGGCCCGGTCTCCCTGCACCGCCTCGTCTCCGGACGGCGCGTCAAACCCCAGGCCGTGCGCTGGGCCTCCCGGCTGACCCTCCTCGGCCTGGTGCTGCTGCTCGCCACGACCACCGCGTCCCTGCTGCTGATCCTGCGCGTCGCCACGCACGACGCCTTCGTGCCCTGGCTGGTCGCCGGTGTCGTCGCCTGGTACCTGCTGTGGTGGTTCGTGCTTCCCCTGTGGGCCCGTCACCGCTACACCGCCGACTGAGCGCCGCCCGAGCGCCGGCCTCGCGGCGCGGTCAGCTCCCGGCGATGACCTCCGCCAGGAAGTCGTCGACCCGGACCTCTTCCCGGCCCGGCTCCACGACGGCGTACGTCTCGCGCAGGAACGCCTCGACCGCCGGGGCCCAGACGAACACCACGGCGTGGTGGCGGCCCCCGTCCTCGCGGGGGTCGCCCAGGAACTCCAGGCGCAGCTCGTCCAGCGTCCCCCGGGCCATGGGCCGCATCCGTACGTCCCCGATCCCGACCGGCGTGCGCAGTCCCTCGGCGACCATCTCCCGGTCCAGCGTCCAGCGCGCCAGCACGCGCCCGTCGTGGCTGAAGACCACGCTGAGCGCGAACGGGTCCGCCGCGTCGTAGCCCAGGTGGGCGAAGACCGGGCAGCGCTCGGTCTCACCCGCCTGGAGCTGTACGACGAGCGTCTTGTGCACGAGGGAGTTCACGAAGGGGCCTCCGGGGACGAACCTGCTGGAACTCTCCGAGTACCCCCGGATCCGGCGGGATGCTCCGTCGACCGGGTGATTCTCCCGCCCCGACCTTCTCAGGAGCCGCCCAAAGCCTCACGCAGCGCGGGCAGCAAGGTCTTCTCGGACCAGTCCAGGAAGGAGTACTGGGCGTCGCCGCCGATCTGCACCAGGGCGATCTCCGTGAACCCGGCCTCCGCGTAGGGCCGCACCGCCTCGACGAACGCCTCCGGGTCGTCGCCGCACGGGATCGACGCGGCGACGTCGTCGGGCGTCACGAACTGAGTCGCCGCCTCGAACGAGTCCGGATGCGGCAGCTCCGAGTTGACCTTCCAGCCGTTGCCGAACCAGCGGAACTGCTCGTGGGCGCGTTGCACCGCCGTGTCCCGGTCGGGGTCGTAGGACACCGGGAGCTGGCCGACCCGCGGCTTGCCCGCGCCGCCGTGCCGGTCGAAGGCGTCGAGCAGCTCCGGCTTCGGCTCCGTGGCGATCACCAGGTCGCCGAGACGCCCCGCCAGCTCGCAGGAGCGCTCGCCGGAGACCGCCATGCCGATCGGCGGCGGGCTGTCGGGCAGGTCCCACAGCTTGGCGGACTCCACGTCGAAGTGCTTGCCGCGGTAGTTGACGTGACCGCCCTCGAAGAGCGCCCGGATGATCTCCACCGCCTCCACGAACCGCTCGTGGCGGATGTCGGCGGTCGGCCAGCCCCCGCCCACCACGTGCTCGTTGAGGTTCTCGCCCGAGCCGAGCCCCAGCCGGAAGCGGCCCTGGGACAGCGACTGCACGGTCGCCGCCTTCTGCGCCACCACCGCCGGGTGGTACCGGAACGTCGGACACGTCACGTACGTCATCAGCGGGATCCGGCTCGTCGCCTGGGCCGCCGCGCCCAGCACGCTCCACGCGTAGGGCGAGTGCCCCTGCGCGCGCAGCCACGGGAAGTAGTGGTCCGAGGTGACCGAGAAGTCGAACCCCGTCTCCTCGGCCCGCACCAGATGGCCGACGAGCTCACGCGGGCCGGCCTGCTCGGTCATCATCGTGTATCCGATTCGTACCATGGCGTCCGGGTCCCCCGCCCGGCCCGGCGAAAACGGTCCCGGGTGCCGCGGTGCCGCGGTGCCGCGGTGTCGCGGTGTCGCGGTGTCGCCGTGCCGCCTCAGTGCTGCTGCGGCTTGTGCGGCGTCGCCTCGCTCGGCCGCACCACCACGTACCCCTGGCCCTGGAGCATCAGCTGCACCGCCTCCCCGGAGCCGCCGCGCAGCATCGAGCCGATCGACTGCGAACGGTGCAGCGACGTGCCGAGCCCCGCGGTCCAGCCGACGACCGCGTCCGTGTCGACGTACACCGGGTACTGCGGCGAGACCGGGATGACCAGCGGCGTGCCCTCGCAGACCAGGCCCAGCCGGCCCTGACCGGTGAAGACGCTGTTGAACAGCCCGCCGCCGCTGATCCCGGCGCCCTTCACCGTCGCGATGCGGTACGACAACGAGGCGTCGAAACAGAGGACGTTGCGGCCGTTGACGGTGAACTCGTCGCCCTGGTCGACCTCGACGACGAAGCAGTTCTGCGCCTCGTGGGCGAACCACGCCTCGCCCTGGCCGCGCACCGCCATCAGCGGCAGTCCCTCCCCGGTGACCGCGCGTTTGAGCATGCCGCCCACGCCCTGGCCCTTGCGCTCGAACTGGAGGTTGCCGCGGTAGGCGACCATCGCGCCCTGCCGGGCGAGCATCTCGCCGTTCACCGCGTACCGGACGCACTTGGAGTTCTCGACGGTCATGCCCGGCGCCTGGGCGGGCTGGACCATGTGCTCACTGGAAAAGAGGTCACCCTTCATGCGGGCATCCTGGCCCGGACGGAGGCCTTCCGCCAAGATCGGGGTCGGTGACGGCCGTTTCAGCCGCCGAAGAGCTGGGTCCAGTAGGTGCCCGCCCGGCCGCCGCCGGCCAGGCCGATCCCGATGTGGGTGAAGGCGGGCTTGAGGATGTTGGCGCGGTGGCCCGGACTGTTCATCCAGCCCTCCACGACGTCGGCCGGGGAGCGCTGCCCGCAGGCGATGTTCTCGCCGATCGTGCCCCGCGCCGAGCCGGCGGCCAGCGCCCGGTCCCAGGGCTTGCCGCCGTCGGGGGAGGTGTGCGCGTAGAAGTCCCGGGCCACCATGTCCGCGCTGTGCGCCTGCGCCGCGGCGGTGAGGAAGGGGTCGGAGACGAGCGGCGGCAGGCCCGCCGCGGACCGCTCCCGGTTGGTGCGCTCGACGACCTCGGCCGCGGTCCGGGCCAGCCCGTCCGGGGTGCGCGGCCGGGCCCACAGCGCGGTCCAGTACGTGTCGCCGGACGGCCCGCCGGTGGCGTGCGCCAGGCCGATGTGCGTGTGGGCGGGGTCGCTCAGGGTGCGCCGGGTCCGGTCGGTGTCCAGGCAGTACGCGACGAACTCCTCCGGTGTGCGCGGCCCGGAGACCAGGTGCTCGCCGACGGTCAGGTACGCGTACCCGGCGGTCAGCCGGGCGTCGACGGAGACGGGCGGCGAACCGACGGCGGCCCGCGCGGAGTTGACCACGGTGAGGAATCCGGGCTCGGACGGCGCCCCGGAGGCCCCCGCCCCCTCGGCGTCGGCGGCGTCGGGGTCGTCGGCGATGTCGACGCCGAAGTCCCGGGCGAGACCGGCCAGTCCGTCGGCGTACCCCTGCCCCAGGGCGCGCAGCTTCCAGCCGCCGCCGCGCCGGTAGAACTCCGCGAGCAGCAGCACCGTCTCGCGCTCCGGGCGCGGCGGTGTGAACCGGGCCAGCACCCGGCCGTCCGCGCCGCTCACCCTGAGGGCGGGGGCGGGCAGCGCGCCGAACGCGGTGTCCGGGGCGCCGGGGCTGACGGCGACCGTCACCCGGGTCGCTCCGGGGCGGAGCCGGCGCGGGTCGACGGTGAGCGCGCCGTCCCGCAGCCGGGCGCCCGGGGCGTCCGGCTGGTTGTAGAAGACGAAGTCGCCGTCGCCCGCGACCTTCCCGGCGTCGTCGGTGATGAGCGCCGAGACGTCGAAGTCGCCGCGCACCCGCACCTCGACCGGGCCGGCGGGCAAGGGGATGTTCCCGCCCGGGACCAACTCGCTCATGCACACCGCCCTGTCGTCCTGGCTCACGCTCCGGTGGGGGCGCCGGAAGAACGGACGGGGCGGCACGAGGGTTCCCCCGCGGCCGGGCGGGGCGCGGTTCAGCCGTTCAGCGCGCTCGCCCAGTCGGCCGGGACGCGGCCCGCCGGTCCCGGGGCCGGCTGGTCGGCCGGGTGGCTGACCGGCGGCGCGAGCTGCGGCCCGGACTCGTACAGGGTCTCGTCCGCGAAGTCCCAGAACCACTCCTCGCCGGGCTCGTAGCTCTGCGCCAGGGGGTGCCCGGTGGTCCTGAAGTGGCCGGTGGCGTGCTGCCCCGGGGAGCTGTCGCAGCAGCCCACGTGGCCGCAGGCCGCGCAGCGCCGCAGGTGGAACCACCAGCCGCCGCTCGCCTCGCACTCGGCGCAGCCCGCGCCGCTCGGCGGTACGGCGGTGTCGATGGCGTTGCCGCCGTTGTCGTCCTGGCTCATGCCTGTTCCTCTGTCGGTGCGGGTACCGCCGCGGTCAGCGGCAGCAGTACCTGGAATCGGGTGTCGCCCGGCCGGGAGTCCACCTGGAGACTGCCGTGGTGCTTGTTGACCACGATCCGCCAGGAGATGTCCAGGCCGAGCCCGGTACCCTCGCCCACCGGTTTGGTGGTGAAGAAGGGGTCGAAGATCCGGTCGCGGATCTCCGGCGGGACGCCGGGGCCGGTGTCGCGGAACTCCACCAGCAGCCGGTCGTGGTCGCGGGCGGTCCGCACGGTCAGCGTCCCGTCCCCGCCCGCCTCGTTCATGGCGGCGACCGCGTTGTCGATCAGGTTGGTCCACACCTGGTTCAGCTCCGCCGGGTAGGCGGGGATGCCGGGCAGGGCGCGGTCGTACTCCTTCACAACCCTGATCCGCGGGCCGGTCTTCCCCGACAGCATCAGCAGCGTGGAGTCGAGGAGTTCGTGGACGTCGGCGATCCGGTAGGGCGCGCGGTCCAGCTGGGAGTACTGCTTGGCGGCGTCCACCAGGTGCGTGATCCGGGCCGTGGAGTCCCCGATCTCGTCCATCAGGAGTTCCGTCTCCACCGTGTAGTTGAGCCAGCCCACGGCGCCGGGCAGGATCTCCTCGTCCACGGCCGCCGCGACCTGGTCCAGCCACTCGGTGTCCAGACCGGCCTGTACGAAGGTCGGCGCGAGCTGCCAGCCGCCCGCGATGCCGTGGTCCTCCAGCCAGTCGGTGAGGGCGTCCTCCCGGTCGGCGGCCTCCAGCGGCGTCAGCACGGGCGCCTTGGCGACCCGCTCGGCGGTCCGCTCCTGGATGTCGATGAGCCCGGCGAGCGCCTCCCGGGAGAACGGCCCCTCGGCGATCACCGCGAGCTTGTGCCGCATCTTCGCCACCCGCTCGCGCAGCGTGGCCGTGGCCCGCACCGCCGCGGCGGCCGGGTTGTTCAGCTCGTGGGTGAGCCCGGCCGACAGCGAGCCCAGCGCCAGCAGCCGCTCCCGCTGCCCCACCGCCCGCTGGGTGTTCTTCGACCCGAAGAACAGTCCTTCCAGCAGGTGGACGGCCATCGGGAACCACTCCTGCATGATCTGCGAGAAGGTGTCCGCCGGCAGCACGAAGAACCGGGTCGGCTCCGTCACGCGCATCGAGTTGTTGTAGGTCTGCGGCACCCGGTCCCCGAGGTACGCCTGCATCGACCCGGCGTAGACGCCGCGCTGCGAGGTCCGGTTGACCTCCACGTCGTCCCCGCCGACCCGCCGGGAGAGCACCACCGCCCCGTCCAGCATCACGTAGAAACAGGTGGCGGGGTCGCCCTCGGTGTACACCGGACCGGGTTCGAACAGCTCCACCCGGCCCTCGGCGCACAGCCGTCCCAGCTGCTCCGGCGTCAGCTTCTCGAACAGGAACAGCGACTTGATCTCACCGGGGCTGCACGGCATCGGCCGCCCGCTCACGACTGCTCCAGGTACCGGTGGACGAGCATCACTGCCATCGCTCCCTCTCCTACGGCGGAGGCGACCCGCTTGGCGGACTCGGCGCGGGCGTCGCCCGCCACGAACACGCCCGGGACGCTGGTCTCCAGGTGGTACGGCGCCCGCGCCGGCTCCCAGCCGGCCGGCGGCTTCCCGTCGGGCATGAGGTCAGGACCGGCGAGGATGAAGCCGCGCCCGTCCCGCTCCACGGTGCCCTCCAGCCAGTCGGTCAGCGGCGCGGCGCCGATGAACACGAACAGCCACCGCGCGTCGACCAGTTCGCTCTGCCCGGTCTCGGCGTCGCGCAGCGTGAGCCGCTCCAGGCGGCCCTCGCCGTGCGCGGCCTCCACGACCGTGCCGCAGCGCACCGAGATGTTGGGCATGTCCTCGATCTGCTGGATCAGGTAGTGCGACATCGACGCCGTCAGCGACGCGCCGCGCACCAGCAGCGTCACCGACTTGGCGCCGCGCGCCAGGTACATCGCGGCCTGTCCGGCGGAGTTGGCGCCGCCGACGATGTACACGTCGTGGCCCTGGCAGGACGCGGCCTCGGTCAGCGCGGAGCCGTAGAAGACGCCGCAGCCGGTCAGGTCGTCGGTGCCCGGCGCCGCCAGCTCCCGGTAGGAGACACCGGTCGCCAGGATCACGCTGTGCGCGGCGACCGCCGAGCCGTCGGAGAACCGCACGGTGCGCGCCGAGCCGTTGACCTCCAGGCCGGTCACCTCCCGCGCGGTGAGGATCTCGGCGCCGAACTTGGCGGCCTGGCGCCGGGCCCGGTCGGTGAGCTGGCCGCCGGAGACACCGTCGGGGAAGCCGAGGTAGTTCTCGATCCGGGAGCTCTGCCCGGCCTGCCCGCCGGTCGCCGACCGCTCCACCAGGACCGTACGCAGCCCCTCGGAGGCGCCGTACACGGCCGCGCCGAGCCCGGCGGGGCCGCCGCCGATCACCACCAGGTCGTAGAAGTCGGCCGTCGGGTCCGTCGCCAGGCCGACGTGCGCGGCGAGGCCGGGCGCGTCCGGCTCCACCAGTGGCGTCCCGTCCGGCGTGATCACCACGGGCAGCCGCTGCCCGTCCTCGCCCGCCGCGGCCAGCAGCCGCCCGCCCTCCGGCTCGTCGGACGAGTACCAGCGGTAGGGCACCTGGTTGCGGGCGAGGAACTCGCGGACCTCCGAGGAGCGCGCCGAGAAGCGGTGCCCGACCACCTTGGTGCTGGGCACGGGCCTGTGGTCGCCGGCCCGCCACGCCGCGAGCAGGTCGTCCAGGACCGGGTAGAGCTTCTCCTCCGGCGGGTCCCAGGGCTTGAGCAGGTAGTGGTCCAGGTCGACGACGTTGATGGCGTCGATGGCCGCGTTGGTGTCCGCGTACGCGGTCAGCAGCACCCGCCGGGCGGCCGGATAGACGTCCATGGCCTGTTCGAGGAATTCGATGCCGTTCATCCGGGGCATCCGGTAGTCGGCGAGGATCACGGCCACGAGGTCGCCGCGCAGCTTCAGTTCCCGCAGCGCCTGGAGGGCCGACTCACCGGACTCCGCGCGCACGACGCGGTGCGCGGCTCCGTACCGCCGCCGCAGGTCGCGGGCGACGGCGCGGGACACCCCCGGATCGTCGTCCACGGTCATGATGACGGTCCGCGCCGTCTGAGCGGCCTGTGTCATGCGTCCCCCACGTCGAGCGGCCGGGTTCACGGCACGGCCCACCCGTGACCGCACCGGCCGACGTCCATCGTATGTTCGATCGCCGCGCGGTGCCCGCCGGACCGGGTCCGGGCCGGAGCACGCCGGCGGGGTGGGGGAGACTGGCGGCACACGCACCACGACGCAGGGAGGAACCGCATGACGCGCCCGATCACGGCAGGGGTGGACGGATCGGAGGAGAGCCTGGCGGCACTGGCCTGGGCGGCCCGGGAGGCCGTCCGGCACGGGACCGCGCTGCGCGTGGTGCACGCCTGGGGGTTCGAGCCCCGTGAGGGGGCCGAGGACCGACAGGCGCAGGAGCGGTGGGTGCGCGAGACCGTGGAGGGAGCGGTCGCGGACGTCACCGGGCGCCACCGCGGCCTTGAGGTGACCACCGAGGTCCGCGAGGGCGAGACGGTCGCCGCGCTGCTCGCCGCCGCGGCCGCCTCCGGGGCGCTGGTCCTCGGCTCGCGCGGCCACGGCGCCGTCGTCGGCTTCCTGCTGGGCAGCGTCGGTCAGCAGGTGATCGCCGAGGCCCCGGTCCCTGTCGTCCTGGTGCGCGCCGGGGACCGGGCCGCCGACGAGGTCGCCGGGCACGAGATCGTCGTCGGCCAGCAGGGCGATCCTCAGGACAGCGCCGAGGTGCTGCGGTTCGCGTTCGAGGCGGCCGCCGCCCGCGGCGCCACCGTGCGCGCGGTACGCGCCTGGACCCTGCCGCCGCTCTTCGCCTACAGTCCCGGCTCGCTCAAGCTCCTCGACGACGCGGGCGGTCTCGAACCGTACGAGCAGAAGGCCCTCGCCGACGCGCTCAGGCCGCTGCGGGAACGCTTCCCCGACGTGCACGTCGTCGAGCACGTGGAGATGGGCAGCGCCGGGCAGGTCCTGCTGTCGGTGGCCGGACGCGCCCAGCTGATGGTCGTCGGCCGGCGGGCCCGGCGTACCGCCGTCGGCGCCCGGATCGGTTCGGTCGCCCACGGGGTGCTGCACCACGCGGGCTGCCCGGTGGCCGTGGTGCCGCACTCCTGAGGCCAGTCGTGCCGCACTCCTGACGTCAGTCGTCCGCCACGGGCTGGAGCGTCTCGCGCGCCTTGGGCAGGACGTTGTCGATGTAGTCCCGTACCGCCGTGTCCAGGCCTATGTCGTGCTGGGCCCGCTCGGAGAGGTACCAGCGGTGCTCCAGCAGCTCGTGGTAGATCTCCGCCGGGTCCATCGCGCCGCGCAGCTCGTACGGCACCGCCCGCACGGTGGGCCGGAAGACGTCGCGCACCCAGCGGTGGGCGAGGACCTCCGGGCGGGCGCCATGGGGGTCCCCCCGGCCCGAGCTGATGCGAGGGAGAGGGGGAGGGTCGCCGGGGGCATAGTCGTCCTGGGTGGCCATCCAGGACTCCAGGTCGTTCAGCAGCCGCCTGGCCTGGTTCTCCTCGGCGTCCAGGCCGGTCAGGCGGAGCAGTTGCCGCTGGTGGTGCCCGGCGTCGACGACCTTGGGCACGAAGGTGACGGTGTCGCCGTTGGAGGCGTGCTCGATCTGCATCTCGGCCACGTCGAAACCGAGGTCGTTGAGGCGTCGGATGCGGCGCTCGATGTAGTGGTACTTGCCCGCCGGGTAGACGGAGGTGCGGGTCAGCTCCTGCCACAGCGTGCGGTAGCGGTCGCAGATCGCGGTGCCGAACTCGATCGCGTCGACGGACGGGTGGAGCGCGCCGGACGCCTCCAGGTCGAGCAGTTCGCCGCTGATGTTGACCCGGGCGAGGTCGAGGTCGTAGTCGCGCTGGCCGTCGCTCAGCCGCTGGTGCAGCTCGCCGGTCTCGGCGTCCACGAGGTAGGCGGCGTAGGCGCCCGCGTCCCGCCGGAAGAGGGTGTTGGACAGCGAGCAGTCGCCCCAGGCGAACCCGGCCAGGTGCAGCCGCACCAGCAGCACCGCGAGGGCGTCCATCAGCCGGTCCATGGTCGCCGGGCGCAGGGTCGTCTCGAACATCGACCGGTACGGCATCGAGCCGCCGAGGTGGCGGGTGATCAGCACCGGCTCCAGCGGCTCGCCCGCGGTGTCCGTGCGGCCGGTGACCACGCCCAGGGCGTCCACCGCGGGGATGCCCAGCCGGTCGAGGTCGCGCAGCAGCCCGTACTCGCGCAGCGCGGGCCGCTCCGCCAGCTCCTTGACGGCGACGATCTCGTCGCCCGCGCGGGCGTAGCGCACGACGTGCCGGGAGATGCCGCGGGGGAGCGGCACGAGGTGTTTCTCGGGCCACTCCTCCAGCGGCGTCTGCCAGGGGAGTTCGAGCAGGAGCGCGGGGTGCTCCGGGTTGGTGGCACTGATCTGCAAGGCCATGTCCCGAACTCTAAACGGTCCTCAGCACTCGCCGGTGGTCACCGTTGTGCGCGCTCGCGGGCGCGCCGGGCCGCCGTAGCGACCGGACCGCGGTGCACCGGCCCGTGGCCGGGCAGCAGCACGTCGCCGTCGAGCTTCTCGAACAGGTCCAGTGAGGCGATCGTCCGGGCGCGCTCGTGGTGGAACATGTCGGGGAGCAGCTGCGGGCCCTCGGCCCGCGAGATGGGGTGGCCGGTGACCAGACCGTCGCCGGAGATCACCACCCCGGCCTCCGGCAGGTGGTACGCGCAGTGGCCGTCGGTGTGGCCGGGGGTGTGCACCGGGACGGGCCGGCCGGGCAGGTCCAGGGCGCCCGCGCGCGGGAACGGGCGGGGCTCGGCCACCGGGAGTTGCGCCGTGCCGCCGGAGCGCGCGGCGTGCGCGATCCACGGCAGCACCCCCGGGCGCCAGGCGTTGCGGAGCACGGTGGGGATGCCGACCTGCTGGAGGAAGTCCCGCCGGGCGTGCGGCACTTCGGCCTCGTGCAGCAGGACCGGGGTGCCGTAGGCGGTGCGCAGGTACTCGGCGGAGCCGAGGTGGTCGTTGTGCGCGTGGGTGATCAGCACCGCCGCCACCGCCTGCGGGGAACTCCCCACCGCCGCGAGGGAGTCGAGCACCGCCTGCCGGTCCCGGGGTAACCGGTGTCGACGAGCGTCACCGCGTCCCCGTCGGTGAGGATCACCCAGTTGGTGTTCGAACCGTGCACCAGATAGGTGCCGTCCGCGACCTGCCGCACGTCGGCGCTCATTGCTCACTCCGCATTCCGGGGTCGGTGGTTCCGCTTGTGTCAGCCAACCAGACGTGAGGAACAAGCGGAACGGCGGGTACCGCCCGGTCACCGCACCCCGCGCGGACGGAACTGCACACTGATCCGACCGCCCGCCGCCCGCGCCGACTTCGGTACGCAGTGCTCCCAGGTGCGCTGGCAGGAGCCGCCCATGACGATCAGGTCGCCGTGGCCCAGCGGCCGGCGCACGGAGCCGCCGCCGCCGACGGGGCGCAGCAGCAGGTCCCGGGGCGTCCCCACAGAGAGGATCGCGACCATCGTGTCCTCGCGGGCGCCCCGGCCGACCCGGTCGCCGTGCCAGGCCACGCTGTCCCGGCCGTCCCGGTAGTGGCAGAGCCCGGCCGTGGTGAAGGGCTCGCCCAGCTCCTCGGCGTAGTGCGCGCAGAGCGCGTCCCGGGCCTCGTCCAGGACCGGGTGGGGCAGCGGGTCGCCGGAGCCGTAGAAGCACAGCAGCCGGGGCACGTCGACCACCCGGTCGTACATCTCGCGGCGCTCCGCGCGCCAGGGGACCTCGGCGGCGAGGTGTTCGAACAGCGCGTCGGCGCCGCTGAGCCAGGAGGGGAGCACGTCGATCCAGGCCCCGTCGCCGAGGAGGGTGCGGCGGATTCCGTCGAGCGGGCCGAGGCGGAGCCGGTCGGTCTGGTCGAAGAGAGAGCCCTGGAGGTGCGTGGTCATAATCCGAGCGTACCTCTTATTCGAAAACGTGTTCCCATGGCGGCGCGGGGGCTGCGCCGGTGCCGGTGTTTCGGATACGTTCCCGTATCGAACTGAGGCCCGTTGATCGAGCAAGGGACGGATCGCCATGGATGCCGACGTCGTCATCGTGGGAGCGGGCCTCGCGGGCCTGGTCGCGGCGCACGAGCTGACCAGCCGGGGGCGGCGCGTCGCCCTCGTCGACCAGGAGAACGCCGCCAACCTCGGCGGGCAGGCGTTCTGGTCGTTCGGCGGGCTGTTCCTCGTCGACTCGCCCGAGCAGCGGCGCCTCGGCATCAAGGACGGCTCTGACCTGGCCTGGAACGACTGGCAGGGCAGTGCGGGCTTCGACCGGACCGACGACGAGGACTCCTGGGCGGTGCGCTGGGCGCGGGCGTACGTCGAGTTCGCGGCGGGGGAGAAGAGGTCCTGGCTCCAGGGCCACGGCATCACGTTCCTGCCGACCGTCGGCTGGGCCGAGCGCGGCGACCTCAGGGCCGACGGACACGGCAACTCGGTGCCGCGCTTCCACATCGCCTGGGGCACCGGGACCGGTGTCGTCGAACCCTTCGTCCGCTACGCCAAGGAGGCCGTCCGCGACGGCCTGCTCACCTTCCACCACCGCCACCGCGTCGACGGACTGGTCGTCGAGGGCGGCGCCGCACGCGGTGTGCGGGGCCGGGTCCTCGCCCCGGACGATGCGCCGCGCGGCGTCGCCTCCAACCGCGACGAGATCGGCGACTTCGAACTGACCGCGCAGGCCGTGATCGTCACCTCCGGCGGCATCGGCGCCGACCACGACATCGTCCGCCGGTACTGGCCGGAGCGGCTCGGCACCCCGCCCGCCGAGATGGTCACCGGCGTCCCCGCCTACGTCGACGGCCGCATGCTCGACATCAGCGCCGAGGCCGGCGTCCGCCTGGTCAACCGCGACCGGATGTGGCACTACACCGAGGGCGTGCGCAACTGGGACCCGGTCTGGCCGGGACACGGCATCCGCATCATCCCCGGCCCGTCCTCCCTGTGGTTCGACGCCCTCGGCCGCCGCCTGCCCGACCCCTGCCTGCCCGGCTACGACACCCTGTCCACCCTGCGCCACCTGCGCACCGCCGACGGACTCGCCGAGCACGACCACTCCTGGTTCATCCTCACCCGGAAGATCATCGAGAAGGAGTTCGCGCTGTCGGGCTCCGAGCAGAACCCGGACATCACGGCCAAGGACCGCGGCGCCGTCCTGCGCGAGCGCGTCCTCGGCAAGGGGGCGCCGGGTCCGGTCGCCGCCTTCCTGCGCGAGGGCGCCGACTTCGTGACCGCGCCCGACCTGGAGCGGCTGGTGGAGCGGATGAACGCGCTGACCGGCAAGCCGCTCCTCGACGCGGCACTCGTCCGCCGCCAGATCGAGGCGCGCGACCTGCAACTCGCCAACCCCTACGCCAAGGACGCCCAGATCCAGGGCATCCGCAACGCCCGCCGCTACGTCGGCGACCGCCTCGGCCGGGTCGCCGCCCCGCACCGCCTCCTGGACCCGGCCGCGGGCCCGCTCATCGGGGTCAAGCTGCACATCCTCACCCGAAAGACCCTCGGCGGCATCCAGACCGACCTCGACTCCCGCGCCCTCGGCCTCGACGGCACGCCGCTCGACGGCCTCTACGCGGCCGGTGAGGTGGCGGGGTTCGGCGGCGGCGGGGTGCACGGGTACAACGCCCTGGAGGGCACGTTCCTCGGCGGCTGCCTCTTCTCGGGGCGGGCGGCGGGGCGAGCGGCGGCGCGGCAGACGGCCTGAGCGCTCCTCCGCGTCCAGGACGCGGTCAGGACGTGGTCAGGACGTGGTCAGGACGTGATCGGGGGGTGGTCAGGACCCGAGGACCCGGGTGAGCACGGCGGCATGGCTGTGCTCCGGGTCCTTCGTCGCCGTCAGGAGGGTCACGGTGCCCTCGCACGCCAGCTCCCGCACGTGGCCGAGGGCCGCGGCGGCCGCCGGCTCGGCCAGCTCCGCCTCGTAGCGCTCGGCGAACTCCTCGAAGGAGCCCTCGCCCGCGTGGAACCAGCGGCGCAGTTCCGTCGACGGGGCGACGGCCTTGGGCCACTCGTCGAGCCGCGCCGCGTCCTTGGCGAGACCCCGCGGCCAGAGCCGGTCCACCAAGAGCCGCACACCGTCGTCGGCGGCGGGCGGATCGTAGACGCGGCGCACACGGACGTTCACGGCGTTCACGGCGTTCATGGCGTTCACGGCGAGGCCCCTTCGCTCAGGGTCGGCTCTCTCGGCGGTCGGTCGGTCCGTCAGCCCGTGCGCCGGCGGGAGGCCAGCCGGCGCTTCAGCGCGCGCCGCTCGTTCTCTCCGGTGCCGCCCCAGACGCCGATCGACTGGCCGGTGTCGAGCGCCCACCGCAGACACTGCTCGCGCACCGGGCACCGGTGGCACACCGCCTTCGCCTGCTCGGTCTGGAGCAGGGCGGGCCCGGAGGTGCCGATCGGGAAGAAGAGGTCGGGGTCCTCGTCGCGGCAGGCCGCGTGCTCACGCCAGTTGTCCATCGAAGTCACCTGCGATCGTCTTGTCGCGCTGGAAGAATGAAGATTCGCTCGCTCACGGGTGACCTGATGACCCCGGGGCGAAACGGGCGAGAGGCCGTGAAGTCGCATCCTGGCCGCGGGGGTTGTGCGGGGAACCGGTGAAGCTACGGTGGAGCGCTCAGTGGCGCAGCGCGCGGGCCGCTCCCTCCGCCACCGCCTCGGCCACCACGGCCAGCGCCGGCGAGTCCAGCTTCCACTGCTGCCAGTACAGCGGTACGTCCACCGTCGTGCCGGGGACCAGCTCGGCCAGCCGCCCGTCCGCCAGCAGCGGTGCGGCCTGCGGCTCGGGGACCAGCCCCCAGCCCAGCCCGGCCGTCACGGCCCCCACGAACGCCTCCGACGCCGGTACGTGGTGCCGGGCAGCGCTCGCCGCGCCGCGCCCGTCGCCCAGCCGGCGCACGAAACCGTCCTGGAGGTCGTCGAGCCGGTCGAAGACCACCACGGGCGCCTCGGCGAGCCGTTCCCCGGGCGGCCCGTCCAGGTACCGGGCGGCGAACTCGGGCGCGGCCACCGGGAGATACCGCATCCGGCCCAGCGGACGCACCGAGCACCCCGGCACCGCGTCCGGCGACGAGGTCACCGCGGCCATCACCGCGCCCTCCCGCAGCAGCGCGGCGGTGTGCGCCTCGTCCTCGCGGCGCAGGTCGAAGCAGAGCGGCGGATCGCGCGGCACGCGGGTGAGGGCGTCGAGGAACCAGGTGGCCAGCGAGTCCGCGTTCACCGCCACCGACACCCGGACCGGCCCGCCCCCGCTCAGCCCCAGCTCCGCGTAGGCGTCCCGCTCCAGCCGCGCGAGCTGCCGGGCGAGCCGCACCAGCACCGCCCCGGACGGCGTGGGCCGCACCGGCTTGGTGCGCAGCAGCAGCACCCGGCCCGTGCGCTGCTCCAGCGCCTTCACCCGCTGGCTCACCGCCGACGGCGTGATGTGCAGCGCCGCCGCCGCGGCGTCGAAGGTCCCCTCGTCCACCACCGTCAGCAGCGTCCGTACCTGGTCCAGGGGCAGCTCACCCGGCGCCACCGCGGCCGTCGTCATCATGAGTGCTAAGGATACGTAAGAATCTTTAGCTGTACCCGAGGAGATCGCCCGCTTAGCGTCGAGACGGTGAACAACGCCCTGACCGCCGCGGCCGCCGGGTTCGGCACCGGCCTCTCGCTCATCGTCGCCATCGGCGCCCAGAACGCCTTCGTCCTCCGGCAGGGCATCCGCCGCGACGCCGTCCTCGCCGTCGTCGGGATCTGCGCCCTGTCGGACGCGGTGCTGATCGCCCTGGGGGTCGGCGGCGTCGGCGCCCTGGTCGTGGCCTGGCCGGGCGCGCTGACCGCCGTCGGCTGGATCGGCGGCGCCTTCCTGCTGGGATACGGCGCGCTGGCCGCCCGCCGGGTGTTCCGGCCGGCCGGAGCGCTGCGCGCGGACGACGGCGCCGCCGCCGGGTCCCGGCGCCGCGCGGTGCTGACCTGTCTGGCGATGACTTGGCTCAATCCGCACGTCTACCTGGACACCGTCTTCCTGCTCGGCTCCGTCGCCGCCGACCGGGGCGCGCTGCGCTGGACCTTCGGCCTGGGCGCGGTGCTGGCGAGCCTCGCCTGGTTCGCCGCGCTGGGGTTCGGTGCCCGGTTCCTCGGCCGGTTCCTCGCCCGGCCCGCGGCCTGGCGGGTCCTGGACGCGCTGGTCGCAGTCACCATGATCGTGATGGGTCTGACGCTCGTCGCCGGGGCCTGAGCCGTCCGTCACACCGTGATCCGTACCGCCCTGTCATAGTGAGGTCCGCAGCTGAAAGATGTAATGACCAACCAGGAACAGCAGGGACGCGTGGACACGAGCGACAGCGACACCGAAGCCCTTCGGGAGGGCGTGGCGAAGGACGCGGCCGGCCGGGATCGGGAGCGGCGGGGTGGCTGGCGCCGCTGGGCGATGGACACCCGCCCGCTGCGCCGCCCCGCCTTCCGTCGGCTGTGGGCCTCCACCATCGTCACGGCCGTCGGCAGCCAGCTGACCGCCGTGGCGGTGCCCAAGCAGATCTACGACATCACCGGTTCCTCCGCCTGGGTCGGCGCGGCCAGCCTCGCCGGGCTCGTGCCGCTGGTCGTGTTCGCGCTGTGGGGCGGCGCGGTCGCCGACAGCATGGACCGCCGCAAGCTGCTGCTGATCACCAACACCGGTATCGCGGTCACGTCGCTGCTGTTCTGGGTGCAGGCCGTCACGGGCCTGGGGTCGGTGGCCGTGCTGATGGTGCTGCTCGCTCTCCAGCAGGCGTTCTGGGGACTGAACTCCCCGGCCCGCAGCGCCTCCATCGCCCGGCTGGTGCCGGAGGACGAACTTCCCGCCGCGAACGCCCTCGGCTCGACCGTCATGCAGACCGGGCAGGTCGTCGGGCCGCTCCTCGCCGGTGTGCTGATACCCGTCATCGGCCTGCCCGAGCTGTACCTGCTCGACGCCGTCGCGCTGTGCGCCACCGTGTGGGCGGTCTACCGGCTGCCGGCCCTGCTGCCGCTCACGGGCTCCGGCAAGCGCCGGGCGGGGCTGCGGGAGATCGTGGACGGCTTCCGCTACATCGCCGGGCACACCGTGCTGCTGCTGTCCTTCGTCGCCGACATCGTCGCCATGGTCTTCGGCATGCCGCGCGCGCTGTTCCCGCAGCTCGCCGCCGAGACGTACGCGCCCTGGGGCGAGGGGCTCGCGCTCGGTCTGCTGTACGCGGCGATCCCCATCGGCGCGGTGGCGGGCGGCCTGTTCTCCGGCACGTTCTCCCGGGCGAAGCGGCACGGCTGGATGGTGATCGGCGCGGTCGTCGCCTGGGGCGCGGCCGTCGCGGGCTCCGGACTCAGCGGCAACCTGTGGCTCGCGGTGGTGTTCCTGGCCGTCGCGGGCGTCGCCGACATGGTCTCGATGGTGTTCCGCGGGGCGATCCTGCTGTCCGCCGCGACGGACGAGATGCGCGGCCGGATGCAGGGCGTCTTCACGGTCGTGGTCGCGGGCGGGCCCCGGCTGGCTGACGTCCTCCACGGCACGGCGGGCTCGGCCGTCGGCCCGCGCGGCGCGGTCGCGGGCGGCGGGCTGCTGGTCGTGGTGGTGATGCTGGGCCTGGCGGCGGCGGTACCGGCACTACGGCGCCACCGCGTGTAGCGCGCGACGGAGAGCCGCCCTCGAGGGCCGGGCGCACTCCGCCCGTTCCGCCCACCGCGGGCCGCCCGTTCCGGTCACAGCGGGCCCCCGCGGTGCAGGGAGTACTGTTCCAGCAGTTTGCCGCGGGTCGATTCCAGGCGGTGGGCGAGGATCTCGGCGACGGAGCGGATCAGGAGGACACCGAGTTCGGTGTCCTCCTCGCACAGCCGCAGCACCTCGCCCGCGTCGAACTCGTAGGCGCGCACCGCGCTGAACGCCTCGGCGCCGAAGTCCCAGCGGTACGGCGGGAAGAGCCAGGACCAGCCGAGCAGGTCGCCCGCGCCGAGGCTCGCCACCGTCACGCTCTGCTGGGACGTGACCTGCTGGGTGAGGGAGACCGCGCCCGAGCGGACCACCCAGAAGCGGTCGGCGGCGCCTCCCGCTTCGAAGATCCGCGTGTCCTCCGGGAACCGCACCTCACGGGCGAGGGCGGTGAGCCGGCCGCGCTGCGGCGGCGGCAGAGCGGTGAGCAGTTTGATCGCTTTGGTCATGACGCGGAACTCCTCGCCGACGGTGCGGTCCGGTGCGTTGCCTCTACTCCATTGGAGCGGCTGAAGCGGCGCCGGGCACCTCGGCGGGCGGCGGAGATTCCGTGACGGCATGAGAAAGCCCTGGCCGGACGGGGGAGGCCGGCCAGGGCCGTAGACGGTGGCGTCGGGGGACCGCGGGGATCGACCCCGTCACCACGTATGAGTGAACGCTAAACCACTTCCGGGTGTTCCGGGAATCCACGAGCGCCCCGCGTGACCGGTCTCACCCGCGCCGTGCCACCCGTCGAGACACGCGTCTCACCTGGTGTTCTCCGCGGCCACTCGCACCGTCTCCAGCGCCGGATCGCTCGGGTCGGGCAGGAACATCCCGGCGTCCAGACCGGTACGGAGGTACCGCAGCACCGGCTCGGTCAGCCGCTCGCCCGGCAGCACGGCCGGGATGCCCGGAGGGTACGGCGTGATCATCTCCGCCGCGATACGGCCGGCCGCCCGGTCCAGCGGGACGTCCTCGGTCGGCCCGAAGAAGGCGTCCCGGGGAAGCCGTACCTGCGCCATCCGCAGCTCGGCCGGTGACGGCACGGCCACCCGCGGGGCGGCGGGCAGCCCCGGGGCGGCGGCCGCGAGAGCCTTCAGCGCCGCCAGCAGCTCACCGGCCGTCTCCCGGTCGTCGCCGTGGGTGATCTGCGCGCCGATCCGCCGGTGGTCCGTCAGATGGGCGATGACGCCACGCTCGGCGCGCAGCCAGTCGGCGGCCCGGTACCCCGAGACGCCGAGCCCCTCGATGTCGATGACCACCGGCAGCGGATCGAAGTCGTCGGCCAGGCCAGGCCCGCAGAAGTCCGCGCGGTCGTTGACGTGCATGCCGTCGATCTCCTCGACGGCGGCGCGCACCTCGGCCGCGAGACCGAGCGCGGCGCCCATGACCTCCTCGCCGCGCAGCGCCATCTGGCGGCGCCAGCCGTCGAGGCCGGCGTAGATCAGCGCCGAGGGGCTGGTGGTGCTGAGCAGGTCGGCCCGCATGCCGAGGAGCTTCGGCTCGACCAGATCACCCTGGAGGTGGAAGACGGAGCCCTGCTCCAGGCCGCTGCCCATCTTGTGGATGCTGGTCACGCAGATGTCGGCGCCCGCGTCCATCGCCCACGACGGCAGGTCCGGGTGGAACGGCAGGTGCGCGCCCCACGCCTCGTCGACGATCAGCGGCAGACCGCGGCGGTGGCAGACCTCGGCCACGGCCCGCAGATCCGCGCCGGCCCCGTACGGCGTCGGGCTGGTGATCAGGGCCCCCCTCGCGTCGGGATGTGCCTCGAAGGCCGCCTCGAACTCCGCCGCCGACGGCGGGTGGGCCAGGTGGAGCCGGGCGTCCCAGCGGGGTTCGACCCAGACCGGCTCGATCCCGGCGAGCACCAGACCCGACACGACCGATTTGTGTGCGTCCCGGCCGATCAGCAGCTTCTCGTGCGGGCCCGCGACCGCGAGCATCGCCGCCTTGACCGACAGGGAGCTGCCGCACGTCGAGAAGAAGGTGTGGTCCGCGTGGACGGCGTCGGCCATCAGCTCCTGGGCGCGCTCCAGCACCCGGTTGCGGGTGAGCCGGTCGTCGAGCCCGCCGATCGCCAGGACGTCACCCAGGAAGACCGCGTCGCCGAGGACCTCGCGGACCTCGGGGTCGGCACCCCGGGCCTGCTTGTGCCCCGGCGGCGTGAACGACAGCCGGCCCTCGCGCCGGTACGCGGCGAGAGCTTCCAGCACGGGTGCGCGCGTGTGATCGATGGCCATGCGTCTGCGGTTTCCCCGCCGGCACCGACCCAACCGGACCGGGCCCCCGCGAGTGTGCCGTCACGTCTGGCCGGGCCGGCGCCCCGGGGTCAGCACCTCGTCCAGTACGCGGAGCACCGCCTCGTACGCCACCGTCCGGACCGCCGCCTCCTGGGCCGCCTCCGGGTCGGTCGGGCGGAGCTCGTCGCGGCGGGTCCGCCACGTGTGCTGTTCCTGGGCGGCGCAGGCCCTCGCCCGGTGCATGCGGCGCAGCAGTTCGTCCGAGTCCACAACATCCGTCATGTGTTCCGCGTACCCCCGGTGCGGCGGACGCATGGCCGTTGGCCCGTAAGGAGGGCCCGAGGTTTGCCGGTGCGGGGAAGGGTCAGCCGACATGGAGCGACATACAAGGCAGCCGTGAGCACGGCGGGCTCCGGCTTGGTTCCACCCACAGGGAGCTGACGGATGTGTGAGACGCCCATGACCCCGTCCGCCGCCGGCCGTACCGGCACCGGGCCGGT
>NZ_JAVRHI010000013.1:0-24454 GCF_034105845.1 Streptomyces sp. CRN 30
CGGGGCGGATGCCGACGGACGCCACGCCCAGGGGTCGGCGAGGGCCGGTGAGCGCGCGGCCGGGGCCACCCGGCACGCTTACCGTCGGTGGGGCCTCGCCGCCCCGCTCGCCCCGCGTCCGGAGCGGCCCGACCGGCCGTCAGCCGCTGCCGCTACGGATGTGGATGCGGACGCCGGTCCGGGGCTGCCCCCGGTCGTCGAGCGCGTCCCGACCGAGGACGCCGTCGTCTTCCTGACCTTCGACGACGGCGCCGAGCGGGACCCGCACTTCGTCGACCTGGTCCGTGAGCTGCGCCTGCCGGTCACGATGTTCCTCACCGACAGCGTCGCGGGCCCGGGGTACGGGCACTTCGCGCGGCTGCGCGGGGTCGGCGCCGGCCTGCAGAACCACACCCTCGACCACCGCTCGCTGCGCGGCCTGCCGTACGCGGGCCAGCGCGCCGAGATCTGCGGGCAGCAGGAGAAGCTGAGGAGGCGCTTCGGTGTCCGTCCCACGCTGCTCAGGCCGCCGTACGGCACGTACGACACCACCACGCTGCACGCCGCCGCCGACTGCGGCGTCTCGGCCGTCGTCCTGGGCCGGGCCTCGATGCAGGCCGACGGGCTGCGGTACACGGGCGGCGGGACCCGCCTCCGCCCCGGCGACATCGTCATCGTGATGGCCGACGCCCGCGCCCTCCAAGGCCCCGGCGGACCCGGCGGCGTGTCCCTCACGGAGATGACGACCCGCCTGCTCCGGCGCATCCAGGAGGAGGGGCTCACGGTCGGGCGGCTGGAGGACTACCTCTGAGCCCCGATCGCGACGCCGCACCGCACACGATTGGCACTCCGCTTGACCGAGTGCTAATCGCGGTCATAGTCTCGGCTCTGGCACTCCCCCCTGGAGAGTGCCAACATAGCGACGGGCAGGTCCGGCACCCGCGACGACGGATCGACCCGGTCGCCACCTCAGACAGTCAACCCCGCGAGAACTCTGAAGGGGGAGGTCGGATCGTGACGACCGCCAGCTCCAAGGTTGCCATCAAGCCGCTCGAGGACCGCATCGTGGTCCAGCCGCTGGACGCCGAGCAGACCACGGCCTCTGGCCTGGTCATTCCGGACACCGCGAAGGAGAAGCCCCAGGAGGGCGTCGTCCTCGCCGTGGGCCCGGGCCGTTTCGAGAACGGCGAGCGCCTGCCGCTCGACGTGACCGTCGGCGACGTGGTGCTCTACAGCAAGTACGGCGGCACCGAGGTGAAGTACTCCGGCGAGGAGTACCTCGTCCTCTCGGCCCGCGACGTGCTCGCGATCATCGAGAAGTAGTTCGACGAGAAGCCGCCGAGGAGACAGGCCGACGGGAAACAGGTCGACCTCACCTCGACGCACTTTTTGCTCAGCGTCTGCGCCCCTGGCCCCCTGCGATCCATAAGAAGCCGGGCGCCCGGGGCGCAGTCAGTTTTCCCCTAGATTTCCGAGAGGGCTCACGCTCCCATGGCGAAGATCCTGAAGTTCGACGAGGACGCCCGTCGCGCCCTCGAGCGCGGCGTCAACAAGCTCGCTGACACGGTGAAGGTGACGATCGGCCCCAAGGGCCGCAACGTCGTCATCGACAAGAAGTTCGGCGCCCCGACCATCACCAACGACGGCGTCACCATCGCCCGTGAGGTGGAGATCGAGGACCCGTACGAGAACCTCGGCGCCCAGCTGGTGAAGGAGGTGGCGACCAAGACCAACGACATCGCTGGTGACGGCACCACCACCGCCACCGTCCTGGCCCAGGCGCTGGTCCGCGAGGGCCTGAGGAACGTCGCCGCCGGCGCCTCCCCGGCCCTCCTCAAGAAGGGCATCGACGCCGCCGTCGCCGCGGTCTCCGAGGACCTCCTCGCGACCGCCCGCCCGATCGACGAGAAGTCCGACATCGCCGCCGTCGCCGCCCTGTCCGCCCAGGACACGCAGGTCGGCGAGCTCATCGCCGAGGCGATGGACAAGGTCGGCAAGGACGGCGTCATCACCGTCGAGGAGTCCAACACCTTCGGTCTGGAGCTGGACTTCACCGAGGGCATGGCCTTCGACAAGGGCTACCTGTCGCCGTACTTCGTGACGGACCAGGAGCGCATGGAGGCCGTCCTCGAGGACCCGTACATCCTCATCAACCAGGGCAAGATCTCCTCCATCCAGGACCTGCTGCCGCTGCTCGAGAAGATCATCCAGGCCAACGCCTCGAAGCCGCTGCTGATCATCGCCGAGGACCTCGAGGGCGAGGCGCTCTCCACCCTCGTCGTGAACAAGATCCGCGGCACCTTCAACGCGGTCGCGGTCAAGGCCCCCGGCTTCGGCGACCGCCGCAAGGCGATGCTGCAGGACATGGCGGTCCTCACCGGCGCCACGGTCATCTCCGAGGAGGTCGGCCTCAAGCTCGACCAGGTCGGCCTGGACGTGCTCGGCTCCGCCCGCCGCGTCACCGTCACCAAGGACGACACCACCATCGTCGACGGTGCCGGCAACAAGGAGGACGTGACCGGTCGCGTCGCCCAGATCAAGGCCGAGATCGAGGCCACGGACTCCGACTGGGACCGCGAGAAGCTCCAGGAGCGCCTCGCGAAGCTGGCCGGCGGCGTGTGCGTCATCAAGGTCGGCGCCGCCACCGAGGTGGAGCTCAAGGAGAAGAAGCACCGCCTGGAGGACGCCATCTCCGCGACCCGCGCCGCGGTCGAGGAGGGCATCGTCTCCGGTGGTGGCTCCGCGCTCGTCCACGCCGTGAAGGTGCTCGAGGACAACCTCGGCCGCACCGGCGACGAGGCCACGGGTGTCGCGGTCGTCCGCCGCGCCGCCGTCGAGCCGCTGCGCTGGATCGCCGAGAACGCCGGCCTGGAGGGTTACGTCATCACCTCCAAGGTCGCCGACCTCGACAAGGGCCAGGGCTTCAACGCCGCCACCGGCGAGTACGGCGACCTGGTCAAGGCCGGCGTCATCGACCCGGTCAAGGTCACCCGCTCCGCCCTGGAGAACGCCGCCTCCATCGCCTCCCTCCTCCTGACGACCGAGACCCTGGTCGTCGAGAAGAAGGAAGAGGAGGAGCCGGCCGCCGCCGGTCACGGCCACGGCCACGCGCACTGACCCTCGCGCCTCTGAGCCTCGCTCGAAGGCCCGGCACCCTGTGGGGTGCCGGGCCTTCGTGCTGTCCCGAAGCGATCGGCCGGCCTGGCCGTACGAGCTGATCAGCGACTCACCGCGCCAGGAACGCACCACCTCCGCCGGCGCCGCTCGTGTCCCGTCCTCGTCCGCCGGCCGGGCGCCGAGCCTCGCTTCCGCGAGCCGCTGGGCAGCGCCTCGGCGCACTCCAGCCCTTCCCGGCACGGACCTCGACCCCGGGCAGGGTCAGTCGGGCCTCCGCGTCGGCCATCGTCCTCCGCCCTCACCTCGACCCCGCATGGCGCCCGGCCGGCCCGGCGCCTGGCCTCCCGGCAGATGGACGCCTGGGACTGGGCGGAGGCGGGGGCCTATCACAACCCGCACGTGCGGTACCGCTGACCGCTGACGGAAGAGCGGCGGCTGTGACCGCGGCTCGTGCGGGAGGGCTTGAGCCGCCGGTGCAACCGCCGCGACCGTGTGCCCCGATCTCCGGCTCCCGGTGCCGGACGGCCAGGACGGCCGAACTCGAGGCTGGTCACACGGCTATCCCGTACTGCTTGCAGAGCATCTCGAGATGGCCGCCCATGGATCTGTTCGGATCCAGAGCACCGATATGGAAGGTATCCGCTATGTTTTCTCCGTTCTTCGTCCATTCGATCTTGTAGTCGATGCTCCTGCAGACGTGGAAACTGTTCTGGATCATGTGCGCGGTGGCTGTCACCTTCACGCCGGTGATGTCCTTGTCGGAGGCCATCTTCTTGACGAGGCTCTCCAGCACGAGATGATGGCCGTTCGCGGCAGCCAGTCCAGCGGCCAGATTTCCCACCTCGTTCGGCTGTGTGCCGTTTCTGCCGCCCATGGTGAAGGCGATCAGATGCAGCCACTGCCAGTCATCTCCCGAGAAACCACTCTTCTGGGCGGCCGTGCTCGCAGAAACACCGAACATTGCACCGTTCTGGTCGGGTGACCACCCACCTCGAATGCCGGACCACTGGACCAGCAGCGTCTCGTCGATGTCGATCGGCCCCGCCACTTTGGTCGACCCGGCGAATTCGGTCAGCCCTCGGCCCAATGCCGCCTTGCCCGTGGTCTGTGTCGCCTCGGCCATGACGTCCTTGTGGGCCTCCGCGTTGGCGGCGTAGGCGTGATAGCGATGCTGCGATCCATCCTCCTTGTCGGCTGTGTACGTGGTGACCCTGTCCAGGAGCGTGCCGTTCGGGGTGGTGACCTGGTCGGGTGTCGGGGGCCCGCCGAGCGCGTTGATCGGGCGGACGTGGTCACCGAGCGCCAGGGAGGGCAACTCCACCCCTCGTCTTCCGGCGATATCCGTCGACGTGTGCACGAGGGCCTGTTTCTTCAAGGAGCCGTCATCGTTCTTGCCGCTCTGGAAGAGTGCGCCGTCGGCTCTGGCCTCCATGGCGTGGATCAAATGCTCGGCCAGCGCCTCCACTTCTGCCCTGACCGTGGGAGCCATCGCCTCCGAGCAGGTGTAACCGCTGGCCTTCGTCGGGTCTTTGATCTCCGCGTACATCTTCAGTACGGCCGCTTCGGAGAGCTGGTTGAGAGCGCGCGGCCTCGAAGCTCTTTCGGTGCCCGTCGTGGACACCTGCCCGGTCAGGAATCCCAGCTCGCGCATGCTGGAGAACCTGACCCTGTTCAGCTTGGTGGCTACCGCCGCTTTGCGCGTCGCATCGGCTCGCGCAGTGACGAAAGGCGGCGAAGGCGGCGTATCGATCTCCATGTCCGATCCGTTGCCGGACTGACTCGCCGTATCCGCATCGGCCTGCATGCGCTGGACGGCGATGTGCTGGTGATCCCCCTGGGCGCCCGAGCCGTCCGCCTGGCGCAGCATCTGGACGACGGCCGAATTGCCGGCCGTGGCCTGCACGCCCATCAGGCCCTGCGGTGGAGCGGCCCGGGTGGGCGTGCGGGCCGGCACGCGGCCGCTGCCGGATGTGGTGTCTCTGACGTGCTCGTGCTCGCGCAAAAGTCCCACCCTTGAATTCGAGGTCCGTCGCCCCCGTGCTTACGCCACCACCCACCCTCGTCACCAGGTACGCGCGGGCAGTACCGGATGCCCGGAGGGGCAGGCCCTGGCATGTGCTTCGGCACCCGCCCGCTCGATCGCCCGTGAGGCCGGGCCGCGACGGGACGAGCCGGGGAACGCGCGCTTAGAGGCGCGCGCCTTCAGGACGGCTGCGCGGGCCGGGCCACCGGCCGTGGTCGCCACAGGAACGGCCCGCTCAGCACCTCCCGCTCCGTGGTCCGGTCCACCACTTCCACCGTGCGGGCGCCCCGGCCGCCCGCCTTCCAGCAGCGCGCCACAAGCCCGGCCTCGTGTGCGAGGAGCACGGACCGGGAAGAGCTGCGGCCTCGGCGGCGTCGACCGACCAGCAGTCGACCGCCCGGTAGAACCTGGTCCATCACGAGGCCGGGCGTCGAGGACCCGGTCGTTCGTCCTCGGGGAGGACGGCGGCACCTCCAGCCGCCTTCACCCCCAGCGGCCCGCGTCCCGCGCGCTCCTCGACTACGCGCGGCCGGGCGACACCGTCCACACCACGGGATGCTCCGCCTCGGAGCTGCCGGCACCCTCGACATGCCCGGCAAGGCCGCCGACTTCCTCCGCGCCGCCATACTGCGGCCGGTCGAGCGAGCCGACCTCGACCAAGGGGTGACCGTGAGGTGGCCCCTTGGATACCCGGTGAGGGCTTCACCCCGCTGACAGGCCCGAATCCCTGGCCGCCCGCTCCGACAACGGGAGCGTGCTCGTCACAGGCGCGATGCCACGACCGGTGCGACCGGCAAGAGAAGCGGCGGACGCACACCCCGCGGACCCCTTGCCCGCCGCGTCCGCGCTACTGCGGTCCGTACTTCCGCCCCGTCCTGGAGCTGATCGCCCCCAGCAGCGGCCGCGGCACCAGCTTCGCCGCGCCCAGCAGCGCCTTGTAGCGGGGGTCCGGGATGGACAGGGACTTGCCCCGGGCCAGGTCGCTCAGCGCCTCCGCGACCACCTTGTCCGCGTCCAGCCACATCCAGTTCGGGATGTTGTCCGTGCCCATGCCGGCCCGCTGGTGGAACTCGGTGCGCACGAAGCCGGGGGCCAGCGCCATCAGCCGCACCCCGCTCCCGGCCAGGTCCTTCGCCGCGCCCTGGGTGAACTGCACGACCCACGCCTTGGACGCCCCGTAGGTGCCGCGCGGCACGAACGCGGCCACCGACGCCACGTTCACCACGCCGCCCCGGCCCCGCTCCCGCATCGCCTCGACCGCCGACGAGGTCAGCCTCAGCACTGCCTCGCAGTGCACCTTGAGCATGGTCAGCTCGTCGGCCATGGGGACCTCGAGGTAACGGCCCTTGTTGCCGAAGCCGGCGTTGTTGATGAGCAGGTCGACCGGATGCGTGCGGTCGGCCAGGCGCTGCTCCACCGCCTCGATGCCGTCGTCCGTCGACAGGTCGGCCGACAGCACTCCCGCCTCGATGCCGTGCCGGTCGTGCAACTCCGTGGCCTGGTCCCGCAGCCGCGCGGTGTCGCGTGCCACGAGGACGAGGTTGTGGCCGTCGGCCGCCAGCCGCCGTGCGAAGGCGGCACCGATGCCCGAGGTCGAACCCGTGATGAGAGCCGTTGTCATGACGCAAGGTTAATGACCTGGACTCAACGCGTCCGCTCCCCGAACCGGCCTTCACCTGTCCTGCTCGTGTCCCGCACGGTGGTCGGCCGCGTGTCCGTCCGCGTGTCCGGTCGGCGTGCCCGCCCGCTCCCCCTTCTCCGCGACCACGAACTGGCCCGTCATCCTTTCGTCCTCGTGGTTCAGCAGCTGGCAGTGGTACATGTACGGCGTGTCCGGGTCCGCCGGGCCGTCGAAGCGCAGCGCCGGCTTCATGGTGGTGCCGTTCGGCAGGAACACCGTGTCCTTCGGGCCGCGCAGCGCGGGCGGCGAACCTCGCCGTTCACCTCCACCACCCGGAACTGGACGTCGTGCACGTGGAAGTCGTGCGGCATGCCGTCGGCGTTGCGGACCGTCCACACCTCCGTCGTCTCCCGCGTGCCCGTCTCGTCGACCCGGACCATGTCCATCGTGCGCCCGTTGATCCCGCTCCGCTCCGGGTCGATGACCCTCCCGCGGACGGCGTCGGCGTCGTCCGGCAGCTCCGACCCGACCAGCTCGGGCGGTATTCGAAGGTGACGTCCGCAGCCGTTCGGCCGCCCGTGATTCCAGTACGTCGAAGGAGTCGTCGTCCCCGGAGAACCGCCGCTGCCAGACGTCGCCGCAGTCGTCCTGCGGAGAGCTGCGCAGGGTGACCCGCTCGCCGGCCCGCACGCGCACCACGATCTCGGCCTGCTCGCCGGACTGCGGCAGCGGCCCGGCGACGCGGCCCGTCCTCACACCTTGCCGAGCTCCGCCACGTACTTCTCCGCCTGCTCCCGGACCCGCGCGTGCAGCGCGTCCCCCGCCACCAGCACCCACGGCAGCAGCTCCCGTTCGACCGTGGTGGCGCGGAACTGCAGGGCCACCGTCACGTTGTGGTCCGGACGGTGGACGATCTCGACGGAATCGCCCGCCCGGATCTCGCCGGGCACGAGGACCCGCAGATACGCGCCCGGCTCCCCTCGGTGGATGAAGCGCTTCATCCAGCCGGGTTCACCCAGGTGCCCCTGGAAGGTGCGGCACGGGATGCGGCCGCTCGTGACCTCGAGGACCACGTCGGGGCCGATCCGCCAGCGCTCGCCGATCAGGGCGCCGGAGACGTCGACGCCCTCGGTGGTGAGGTTCTCGCCGAACACGCCGTTGCGCAGCGGACGGCCCAGCTCCTGCTCCCACGTGTCCAGGTCCTCGCGGGCGACCGCGTACACGGCCTGGTCGTCGCCGCCGTGATGGCGGAGGTCGCAGACCGCGTCCCCGGCGACACCGCTCCCGCCGACCCCCTCCGGGCCCGGCGCGCTGATCAGCAGCGGCCCCTCGACCGGCCGCTTGTCGATGCCGGTCACGCCCTGCGGCTGGTTCGTGTACTCGACCTGCCGGGGGATCCCCGCGTTGAGAGACAGAAGCTTCATGCGTCGCACGCTAGACGTCGTCAGCAAAAGCGTCGAGGTGATTTCCGCGACGGAACCCAAGAGTCCCTTATGCTCGAAGGGTGATCGAGGCCCGACATCTCCGAGTCCTGCGCGCCGTGGCCGCCACCGGTTCCTTCTCGGCGGCGGGGCGCGAGCTGGGCTGCACCCAGCCCGCCGTCAGCCAGCAGATGAAGGCCCTCGAAGCCTCGGCCGGCACCCCGCTGCTGGTCCGTACCGGCCGCGAGATGCGGCTGACGCAGGCGGGCGAGGCACTGGTCCGGCACGCGACCGGTATCCTCGCCGGGCTCACGGCGGCCGAGGAGGAGGTCGCCGCGATCGCCGGACTGCGGGCCGGACGTGTCCGTCTCGTCTCCTTCCCCAGCGGCAGCTCCACCCTGGTCCCCACCGCGCTGGCCGCCCTGCGCGCCGAGCACCCCGGGACCCGCGTCTCCCTGGAGGAGGCCGAGCCGCCGAAGTCCGTCGAGATGCTGCGCGAGGGCGACTGCGACGTCGCACTCGCCTTCCGGTACGAGGGCGCCACGGGCACGGACGAGTGGGACGACCTGGTCGTACGGCCGCTGCTGGCCGACCGGCTCGTCGGCCTCGTACCCGAAGGACACCGGCTGGCCCGTACGGAATCCGTGGCCATCGAGGACCTCGCCGGGGAGCCGTGGATCGCGGGCTGTCCCCGCTGCCGCGGACAGCTGGTCGAGATCTGCGAGGGCGCGGGTTTCACCCCCCGCATCGATTTCGCGACCGACGACTATCCGGCCGTGGCCGGCCTGGTCGGCGCGGGGCTCGGGGTGGCGGTCCTGCCGGAACTGGCCGTCGAGTCGGTACGGCCCAAGGGCGTGCGTACGGTCGCGCTGCGGCCCGTCGTACGACGGGAGATCGTCGCGCTCACCCTGCCGGACCTGGCCCGCGTACCGACGGTGGCGGCGACCCTGGACCAGCTGGCGGGCGCGGCCGCGCGGTAGGGGGCCCTGTGACGGGGGTCCTGCGACGCCGTGAGGGTCGGGCCGCGGGGCCGTAAGGAACCGGCGGAGCGAAAAAACGTTCCTTCATGCGTTCGAAGCGGTGGAGTGGTCACCGGTTCGGTTCGCTGCCGCCGCTCCCGTTGGGGGACGCCGACACCAGCCGGTTGCGCGCCCGTCCCATGAGCTCCTCGCGCTCGTCCTCGGTCAGCCCGCCCCACACGCCGTACGGCTCCCGCACCGCCAGGGCGTGAGCGGCGCACTCGGCGCGGACCGGGCATCTCATGCAGACCTCCTTGGCCGAGTTCTCACGAGCGCTCCGTGCCGCACCGCGCTCGCCCTCCGGGTGGAAGAAGAGCGAGCTGTCGACCCCGCGGCAGGCCGCGAGGAGCTGCCAGTCCCACAGATCCGCGTTGGGTCCGGGAAGGCGGGAGAAATCTGCCATTTCATGTCCCCTTGTTGCCGTTCTGAGCGGGAATGTTCACATGACCGCACTTCTACGATCTAAGGAGATGAAAATATGACTCATTGCAAATCTAGTAGCAGACACCAGCTAAAGCGACGAAAACCGGCTGAATGGGGCATAGGTTGCGAGGAAACGTCGGGGGTCCGCCGGGCGTGTCTGCACCGTGTCCGACCCCTCACGTAGAGTGCCGAACGTGGCTCACCGCCCCGTAACTCTTTCGAGTGACCGTCGTTGAGAAGGCCAAGGCGGTTGAAGGAACAAGCGCTCGGGCAGACGTATCGGTCCGCTCGTGGGCGTCGACCGCACAGGTGACGATTCGTACCAGCCTGGAGGCTCAAGGTGACGCGCATCAGCTGCGGAGGACGGCCATGACATCCGTCCTCGTCTGCGACGACTCCCCGCTTGCCCGAGAGGCGCTCCGCCGCGCGGTGGCGACCGTGCCCGGCGTCGAGCGCGTGACGACGGCGGCCAACGGCGAGGAAGTCCTCCGCCGCTGGGGTGCCGACCGCTCGGACCTGATTCTGATGGACGTACGCATGCCCGGACTGGGCGGCGTCGAGACCGTACGACGGCTGCTGTCCGCCGACCCCGGTGCGCGCATCATCATGCTCACCGTCGCGGAGGACCTGGACGGGGTGGCGCTCGCGGTCGCCGCCGGCGCCCGCGGCTATCTGCACAAGGACGCCTCGCGCGCGGAGCTGCGTGCCACGGTGACGCAGGCACTCGCCGACCCCACCTGGCGGCTCGCCCCGCGCCGGCTGCGGTCCGCGGAGATGGGCGCCGCGCCGACGCTCACCGCGCGGGAGATCCAGGTGCTCGAGGGTATGAGTCACGGCCGGTCCAACGCGGAGATCGGCCGTGAGCTGTTCCTCTCCGAGGACACCGTCAAGACGCACGCCCGGCGCCTGTTCAAGAAGCTCGGCGCCTCGGACCGGGCGCACGCCGTGGCGCTCGGCTTCCGCTGGGGCCTGGTTCGCTGAGTGCGCCGTGGCACGGGGAGCGGATTCCCCGCCCGCCGCCGAGCGGGCGGGGCCGCCGGCCACGGCGCGTCCGGAGGTACCCGTCGGACGGCGGGCGGGGATACCTTCCGGTCGGTGTGCGGGGGTTTCCCCGTACGGTGAGCGGGGACGGCGGAGCGGCCCGCCGGGTGCCCACTGCTCGTTTCGCCGCGGATGCCGCATCCTTGATGTGTGGAGTTCCTCGGGGACGAGTCGGTCGAGCGGAAGGGGAGGGCGCAGGAGATGAGTTCCGGCGCACCTGCTCATAACGCTTCGGTGCACAAGTACGGGCACGGTGCCACGGAGCGTACGACTGCAGGGCACCATGGTCCGATGCGCGATGACGAGACGACGGTGATCGGTGCGCTCGTCCATCGTGCCGTCGACGGAGACGAGCAGGCCACGCACGACCTGCTCGCCCACGTCCACCCCCTCGCCCTGCGCTACTGCCGCACCCGGTTGTCCCGGCTGCCGGGCGACGCGCGGCACTTCGTGGAGGACCTGGCGCAGGAGGTCTGTGTCGCGGTGCTCCTCGCGCTGCCCCGCTACAAGGACACCGGACGGCCGTTCGAGGCGTTCGTCTTCGCCATCGCCGCCCACAAGGTCGCCGACCTGCAGCGCGCCGCGATGCGCCACCCCGGCTCGACGGCCGTCCCCTCGGACGAGATGCCCGAGCGGCCGGACGACTCGCTCGGCCCCGAGGAGCGCGCCCTGCTCAGCAGCGACGCCGAATGGGCCAAGAAACTGCTGGCCAACCTCCCCGAGAACCAGCGCGAGCTGCTGCTGCTGCGGATCGCGGTGGGCCTCACGGCCGAGGAGACCGGCCAGATGCTGGGCATGTCGCCGGGTGCCGTACGGGTGGCGCAGCACCGCGCGCTCAGCCGGCTGCGCGCGCTGGCCGAGCAGTGAGCAGCGGACAGTCAGTAGGCAGTCAGTAGGCAGTAAGGAAGGTCACATCGCGGTCGTCGCCCGGGAGGGACGCCCGGGAGAAGCCCCGGTGAACGGATGCCCCGCCCCTTCCGTACGAAGGTACGAAGCCCGGCGCCCCCCGGTAGCGGAATGCCCGACCCGTGCTTCCCGTTAGCATGGACATCCGCACCGATCAAGGCTTTGGGGAAGGTGTCATGACTGCCAACGTCGACGGAGTGCCCGCCAAATTCGCGACACTCGGGCTGACCTACGACGACGTGCTGCTGCTGCCGGGCGCGTCGGACATGGCGCCCGACCAGATCGACACCGCCTCGTACGTCTCGAAGAACGTGCGGGTGAACATCCCGCTGCTGTCCGCCGCGATGGACAAGGTCACCGAGTCCCGCATGGCGATCGCGATGGCCCGCCAGGGCGGCGTCGGCGTGCTGCACCGCAACCTCTCCATCGAGGACCAGGCCAACCAGGTCGACCTGGTGAAGCGCTCCGAGTCCGGCATGGTCACGGACCCCATCACCATCCACCCGGACGCCACGCTCGGCGAGGCCGACGCGCTGTGCGCCAAGTTCCGCATCAGCGGCGTCCCGGTCACCGACGGCTCCGGCAAGCTCCTCGGCATCGTCACCAACCGCGACATGGCCTTCGAGCCGGACCGCGCGCGCCGGGTCAGCGAGGTCATGACGCCGATGCCGCTGGTCACCGGCAAGGTCGGGATCTCCGGTGACGACGCGATGCAGCTGCTGCGCCGCCACAAGATCGAGAAGCTGCCGCTGGTCGACGACGAGGGCGTCCTCAAGGGCCTGATCACGGTCAAGGACTTCGTGAAGGCGGAGAAGTACCCGAACGCCGCCAAGGACGCCGAGGGCCGGCTCCTCGTCGGCGCGGCCGTCGGTGTGGCCGGTGACGCCTTCGAGCGCGCCCAGGCCCTGATCGCCGCGGGTGTCGACTTCATCGTCGTGGACACCGCGCACGGCCACTCCCGGCTGGTCGGCGACATGGTCGCGAAGATCAAGTCGAACTCGTCGGGCGTCGACGTCATCGGCGGCAACATCGCCACCCGGGACGGCGCCCAGGCCCTCATCGACGCCGGCGTGGACGGCATCAAGGTCGGTGTCGGACCCGGCTCCATCTGTACGACGCGCGTGGTCGCCGGCATCGGGGTGCCGCAGGTCACGGCGATCTACGAGGCGTCGCTCGCCGCCAAGGAGGCCGGTGTCCCGGTCATCGGCGACGGTGGTCTGCAGTACTCGGGCGACATCGCGAAGGCCCTGGTCGCAGGCGCCGACACGGTGATGCTGGGCTCGCTGCTCGCGGGCTGCGAGGAGTCCCCGGGCGAGCTGCTGTTCATCAACGGCAAGCAGTTCAAGTCGTACCGCGGCATGGGCTCCCTCGGGGCCATGCAGACCCGCGGCGACCGCAAGTCGTTCTCCAAGGACCGTTACTTCCAGGAGGGCGTCGCCTCCGACGAGCAGCTGGTCCCCGAGGGCATCGAGGGCCAGGTGCCCTACCGCGGTCCGCTCTCCTCGGTCGTGCACCAGCTGGTGGGCGGTCTGCGCCAGTCGATGTTCTACGTGGGCGGCAGGACCGTGCCGGAGCTCCAGGACAACGGCCGGTTCGTGCGGATCACCTCCGCGGGCCTCAAGGAGAGCCACCCGCACGATATCCAGATGACGGTCGAGGCACCCAACTACAGCCGCAAGTAGCGCCGCGCGGCGGACGGCCGCCGGGCGGCGGACGAGCCGCACGCGCGCGTGGAGGCATGACGAAGGCGGTCCCGGAGGCTCCGGGGCCGCCTTTGTGATGGGGTCGGGGATACTGGAAGGCGCTGAAACGCAGAGGGAAAGGCCACACACGTGAGTGAGATCGAGATCGGGCGGGGCAAGCGCGGCCGCCGGGCGTACGCCTTCGACGACATCGCCGTCGTACCGAGCCGCCGTACCCGGGACCCGAAGGAGGTCTCGATCGCCTGGCAGATCGACGCCTACCGCTTCGAGCTGCCCTTCCTGGCCGCCCCCATGGACTCGGTCGTCTCCCCGGCCACCGCCATCCGCATCGGCGAACTGGGCGGCCTGGGCGTACTGAACCTCGAGGGCCTGTGGACGCGGTACGAGGACCCGCAGCCGCTGCTCGACGAGATCGTCGGGCTGCCGGTGGAGACCGCGACCCGCCGCCTCCAGGAGATCTACGCGGCGCCCATCAGGGAGGAGCTGATCGGGCAGCGCATCAAGGAGGTGCGCGACTCGGGTGTGGTCACCGCCGCCGCGCTCTCCCCGCAGCGCACCGCGCAGTTCTCCAAGGCCGTCGTGGACGCGGGCGTGGACATCTTCGTGATCCGCGGTACGACCGTGTCGGCCGAGCACGTCTCCGGTGCCGCCGAGCCGCTGAACCTGAAGCAGTTCATCTACGAGCTCGACGTGCCGGTGATCGTCGGCGGCTGCGCCACCTACACGGCGGCCCTGCACCTGATGCGCACGGGCGCGGCCGGCGTCCTCGTCGGCTTCGGCGGTGGCGCCGCGCACACCACGCGCAACGTCCTGGGCATCCAGGTCCCGATGGCGACGGCGGTGGCGGACGTCGCCGCCGCCCGCCGGGACTACATGGACGAGTCCGGCGGCCGGTACGTGCACGTCATCGCCGACGGTGGGGTCGGCTGGTCCGGCGACCTGCCCAAGGCGGTCGCCTGCGGTGCCGACGCCGTGATGATGGGATCCCCGCTCGCGCGCGCCACCGACGGGCCCGGCCGGGGCCACCACTGGGGCATGGAGGCCGTCAACGAGGAGCTGCCGCGCGGCAAGAAGGTCGACCTGGGCACGGTCGGCACCATCGAGGAGGTCCTCACGGGCCCGTCGCACATCCCGGACGGCTCGATGAACTTCTTCGGCGCCCTCCGTCGCGCCATGGCCACCACCGGCTACAGCGAGCTCAAGGAGTTCCAGCGGGTCGAGGTCACGGTGGCGGACTCGCAGCACCGGCGCTGACACCGGCCACGGCGTAGGGGTCCGGCCCGCCTCCTCGAGGCGGGCCGGACCCCTACGCCGTACGGCTGCCGATCGTCAGCCCGCGGCCTTCTTGGCACCCGAGAAGGCCGCGGCGGCGCCGATGGCGAGGAAGAGGTACGTCATCACGTCGGCCTCCTCCTGCCAGGCGTCGGTCAGCAGCCCGAAGTGCTCGGTGAGGAAGGTCATGACCGGGATGCCGGTCTCGTCGGCCCCGAACACGGCGAAGCCGACGAGCTGGCCCGCGTAGACCGCGCCCAGCGAGAGCACCGCGCTGACGATCGGCAGGGCGGGGTTGCCACCGCCGAGCTTGCCCGCGGCGAAGCCGATGAGGAAGCCGACGCCGACCGCCGCGTAGCCGATCTCGTACTCCGTCTTGCCGATGATCGTGCCGTAGACCGCGGCGGTGACCACGGCCGCGACGACCGCCGCCACGATGCCGAGGGCGACGTTGCCGGGGCGCGGGGCGGGCGGCGGGGCGGGCGCGAAACCCGGCTGACCGCTCGCGAAGCCGGGCTGACCGCCCGCGAAGGGGTTGCCCGCGGTGGGCTGCTGGGCGTACGGGTTGCCGGCGACGGGCTGCGGGGCGGGGGCGCCGCCCGCGGGCGGGCCCGACGGCTCGGCCGGTGGCTGGGACGGCGGCGTGGACTGGCTCATGACGAAGGACCCCCCGATGTGCGTGCGAAGACGACCGCATGCGAGTGCGGCGCGTGAAGGCGCACCCATGTGCGACAACGGCCCGCACGTTAGCAGCCGTCGCTGACATGTGAGGTGGGGTTCTCCCGCGTCAGAGCCGGTGGGCCGCGCCCGTCGGGGTCGCCCCGCGGGTGTCCAGCAGGAGTTGCGCCTTGGCGGACAGGCCCTGGAGGTCGTACGTACGGTGCTGCTGGAGCAGGATCGTCAGGTCGGCGTCGGCCGCGGCCTCGTAGAGGAGATCGGCGCGGGGGACGGGGCGGTCCAGGACGCCCCAGGACGCGACGTACGGATCGTGGAAGCTGACGGCGGCGCCCAGCTCCATCAGACGGCGCGCGATCTCGCGCGCGGGCGACCCCTGCTGGTCGGCGACGTCGGGCTTGTAGGTGACTCCGAGGAGGAGCACGCGCGCGCCGCGCGCGGACTTGCCGTGCTCGTTGAGCAGGGTGGCCGCGCGCTGGATCACGTACGGCGGCATGTGGTCGTTGACCTGCCGGGCCAGTTCCACCATCCGCAGCGGGTGCGGGGCCCGTCCGGCCAGGTCCTGGGGGACGGCGTGCCCGCCGACGCCTGGGCCCGGGCGGAAGGCGTGGAAGCCGAACGGCTTGGTCTCCGCGCAGCGGATGACGTCCCACAGGTCGATGCCCAGGTCGTGGCAGAGGACGGCCATCTCGTTGACGAGTGCGATGTTCACATGCCGGTAGTTGGTCTCCAGGAGCTGCACCGTCTCCGCCTCGCGCGGTCCGCGCGCCCGGACCACCTTGTCGGTGAGCCGGCCGTAGAAGGCGGCGGCCGACTCGGTGCAGGCGGGGGTGAGGCCGCCGATGACCTTCGGGGTGTGGGCGGGGGAGTAGTCGCGGTTGCCGGGGTCGGTGCGGCCGGGCGAGTACGCGAGGTGGAAGTCGCGGCCCGCGCGCAGCCCGGACCCCTCCTCCAGCAGCGGGAGCAGGTGTTCCTCGGTGGTGCCCGGGCGCACGGACGACTCCAGGATCACCGTGGTGTGCGGGCGCAGCCGGGCGGCGAGGGTACGGGCGGCGGCGGCCACATGGGTGAGATCGATCCCGCCGTCCGCGCCGCACGGGGTCGGCACGCAGATCACCGCCGTCCGCACCCGGCCGAGTTCGGCCGGGCTGGTGGTGGGCCGGAAGCCGGCGGCGAGCATGCGCCGGAGCTCGGGGGCGGTGAGGGCGCCGCCGCCCTCCGGTCCGGCCTCGGAGGGGGCCCGGTACCCGAGGGTGGGGATGCCGGCGGCGACGGCGGCCCGGGCCAGCGGCAGGCCGAGCTGACCGAGTCCGATGACGGCGAGATCTGCGGGCATGGCGTGGGCCGTCCTTTCCGATAACCGAAGGGGGACAGGCGCGCAAGCCCTGTGGACAGGATGAGCGAGCGCAATGTCACACTAGGAGTAAATATGACCGTTATGCGGGATTGGTGGGGTGAGAGTCTGCGCGCGTCCTCGACGGTTGTCCACAGGTGGAGGGGCGGCTGGTGGCCGATGCCGGTCGGGACGGCCAGAATTCTGGGCATGGGGGATGTGAGCAAGGGCTCGCCCGACGGGCGGGGCCCGGCGCGACAGACAGCGGGAGGCAGCGGTGAGGACAGCGGCACTGGGTCCGGCGCAGCGCGCCGAGGCACTGGCGGGCATGGCCGAGCACGAGCTGGACGTACTGGTCGTGGGCGGCGGTGTGGTCGGTGCGGGCACCGCCCTCGACGCCGCGACCCGCGGCCTCGCGACGGGGCTGGTCGAGGCCCGTGACTGGGCGTCCGGCACGTCCAGCAGGTCCAGCAAGCTGATCCACGGCGGCCTGCGCTACCTGGAGATGCTCGACTTCGCCCTCGTGCGTGAGGCGCTGAAGGAGCGCGGACTGCTGCTGGAGCGGCTGGCGCCCCACCTCGTCAAACCCGTGCCGTTCCTCTACCCGTTGCGGCACAAGGGCTGGGAGCGGTTCTACGCGGGCTCCGGCGTCGCGCTCTACGACGCGATGTCGATGGCCCGCGGACACGGCCGCGGGCTGCCCGCGCACCGCCACCTGACGCGCCGCCACGCCCTGCGCGCGGCCCCTTGTCTGAAGAAGGACGCGTTGGTCGGAGCGTTGCAGTACTACGACGCGCAGATGGACGACGCCCGGTTCGTGACCACCCTCGTGCGCACGGCGGCGGCGTACGGGGCGAAGGCCGCAAACCGCGCGCGGGTCACCGGATTCCTGCGCGAGGGGGAACGCGTCGTCGGCGCCCGGGTGCAGGACGTCGAGGCGGGCGGCGAGTACGAGATCCGCGCCAAGCAGGTGGTCAACGCCACCGGGGTGTGGACGGACGACACCCAGGCCATGGTGGGCGAGCGGGGCCAGTTCCACGTACGGGCCTCCAAGGGCATCCACCTGGTGGTGCCCAAGGACCGCATCCACTCGGCGACCGGGCTGATCCTGCGGACCGAGAAGTCCGTGCTGTTCGTCATCCCGTGGGGGCGGCACTGGATCGTCGGCACCACGGACACCGGCTGGAACCTCGACAAGGCGCACCCGGCCGCGTCCAGCGCGGACATCGACTACCTGCTGGAGCACGTCAACTCGGTGCTGGCGGTACCGCTCACCCGGGACGACGTCGAGGGCGTCTACGCCGGACTCCGGCCGCTGCTCGCCGGGGAGTCGGACGCCACCAGCAAGCTGTCGCGCGAACACGTCGTGGCGCACGCGGTGCCGGGTCTCGTGGTCGTGGCGGGCGGCAAGTACACGACGTACCGCGTGATGGCCAAGGACGCGGTGGACGAGGCGGTGCACGGGCTCGACCTGCGGGTCGCCGAGTCCGTCACCGAGGAGGTGCCGCTGCTCGGCGCCGAGGGCTACCGCGCCCTGTGGAACGCGCGGGCGCGCACGGCCGCGCGGACCGGACTGCACGTGGTGCGCGTGGAACACCTGCTCAACCGGTACGGCTCGGCGACGGAGGAGGTGCTCGCCCTCATAGCGGCCGACCCTTCACTGGGGGAGCCCCTGCACGCGGCCGACGACTATCTGCGGGCCGAGATCGTCTACGCGGCCTCGCACGAGGGGGCCCGGCACCTGGACGACGTACTGACCCGGCGTACCCGGATCTCGATCGAGACGTTCGACCGGGGGACGCGCAGCGCCCGGGAGGCGGCCGAGCTGGTGGCGCCCGTGCTCGGCTGGGAGCAGGACCGGATCGAGCGGGAGGTCCAGCACTACGAGAAGCGGGTGGAGGCGGAGCGGGAGTCGCAGCGCCAGCCGGACGACCTGACGGCGGACGCGGCGCGGCTGGGGGCACCGGACGTCGTGCCGCGGTGACGATGGATGCGGCATGTGCGGCATGTGCGGCATGTGCGGCATGGATCGCGAGCGCGGCGATGGCCGGTGAGGTTCACCCGTACGGGTGTGGCGAACTGGGAGATCCCCGCCGATGCCGTCCGTTCTATGCGGTGCGGGGGCAGAACCCGGCGGTGAGCACGGCGAGGTCCAGCCCGGAGTCGGTCCATGCGTCCGTGTTCACCCGGAAGGTGAGGACGCGACGGCCGTCGACGGTGGCCGCGGTGCGCACGTAGCTGCCGGAGATGCGGCCGCTGTGGCCCCACACCGTGATGCCGCACGGCAGCTTCTCGGGTTGGACACCCATGCCGTACTCGCCTTGTGCGGTGCGGGTGTCGAGCATCTCGCGCAGTCGGCCGGGCGGCAGCAGCTCGCCGCGCAACAGGGCCGCGTAGAAGCGGTCCAGGTCGGTGAGGGTGGTGACGAGCTCGCCCGCCGCGCCGGCCGCGCGCGGGTCGGTCTCGGTGACGTCGGAGCCGTCGGCGGAGTAGGCGCGGCCGTGCGGGACCGGCAGCGAGGTGCGCGCTCCCGGGAAGGAGGTGCCCGTCAACCGGAGGGGGGAGAGGATGCGGCGCTCGGCCTCACTGGCGTACGAGTGGCCGGTGACCTGCTGGACGACCATGCCGAGGACGACGTAGTTGGTGTTCGAGTACGCGAAGCGGCCGGGGGCGGCCGGAGGGTGGGTGAGCGCGAGGCGGACGGCCTGACGAGGGGTCACGGGGCGGGTCCCGCTTGTGTCGAGGGTGTAGTCGGGCAGGCCGCTGGTGTGGGTGAGCAGGGAGCGCAGTGTGAGGGTACGGCCGTCGCCGGCCGCTCCCCGCAACAGGCCGGGCAGATGCTCCTCGACGGTGTCGGACAGGGACAGCCTCCGCTCGGTGGCGAGTTGCAGCACGACCGTGGCGATGAACGTCTTGGTGACGCTGCCGGCGCGGAAGTGGTCGTTGCGTCCGATCGCCCGGGCGCCGTGGCGGGTGCCGCGCGACTCGGCGTGGGCGAAGCGGGTGCGGGTGCCCTCCAGGGCGAGCAGCGCCGCCGCGGGCGCTGCGCCGCTCGTGACCAGGAGGGGAAGGACCGCGTCGGTGCGCGCGGTGACGTCGGGCGGGGTGCCTGTCGGGGTGGGGCCGAGGACAGCCAGGGACAGGAGAACGGCCAGGGACAGGAGAGCGGCCAGGGACAGGGGAACGGCCAGGGACAAGGGGACGGCCCGGGGCGGGGAAGCGGTCGGGGGCGGGAGGGCGGCGGGCAGCGTCCGACTCCGTGGCATCGCTTTCCTCCCTTGTCGGCGCCCATCACGCGGACGGACTGCCGTGGCATTTCCCGGGCGGTTGTCGCCCCGAAGGAAACTGGTCCGGCTTCCGATCGGTAACGGACGGGTGTGACCGTGGCTCGAAATCGCGTAGCGGTCCGGGTTCGGGCCGGGGCGAGGTGCGGTACCCGTCCGGGGCGGTGCGGTCTCGTGCCAGGGCGCGCCAGGTCCGGGCGTGCGCCGTCCTGCGGGTACGGCCGTCCGTGGGCGAGGAGTTCGCTCCAGGGCGCCGTGGCCGGAACGTGTACGCGCTGCAAGGCTGGGAGGGGTGGTGGTGTGGTGTCCGGCCCCGGTGGGGCTCGGTGCGGGGGGCTGGTGAGGAAGGGGCACCCTGGGCGTGAAGCAGTAGTCGCGTGATGGACAATGAAGGCTCTGTCAGGGCGGGTTGCATGAGGGGACGCATGTCGGAGGCGGAGCGGGGCGGGGCATCCCGTCAGGACGAGAACACACGTCTCCTCGCCGGCCGGTACCGGCTGGGAGGAGTCCTCGGCCGTGGCGGCATGGGCACCGTGTGGCGGGCCCAGGACGAGACACTGGGCCGTACGGTCGCGGTCAAGGAGCTGAGGTTCCCGTCGAGCATCGACGAGGACGAGAAGCGCCGGCTGATCACGCGGACACTGCGGGAGGCCAAGGCCATCGCGCGGATCCGCAACAACGGCGCGGTGACGGTCTTCGACGTGGTCGACGAGGACGACCGGCCGTGGATCGTGATGGAGCTCATCGAGGGTAAGTCGCTCGCCGAGGTCATCCGCCAGGACGGCACCCTCGAACCGAAGCGCGCCGCCGAGGTCGGCCTCGCGATCCTCGACGTGCTGCGCTCCGCGCACCGCGAGGGCATCCTGCACCGTGACGTGAAGCCGTCGAACGTACTGATCTCCGACGACGGCCGTGTCGTCCTCACCGACTTCGGCATCGCACAGGTCGAGGGCGACCCGTCCGTCACCTCGACCGGCATGCTCGTGGGCGCCCCCTCGTACATATCGCCGGAGCGGGCGCGCGGTCACAAGCCCGGCCCCGCGGCGGACCTGTGGTCGCTCGGCGGTCTGCTGTACGCGGCGGTCGAGGGCGTGCCGCCGTACGACAAGGGCTCGGCCATAGCCACCCTGACCGCGGTGATGACCGAGCCCGTCGACGAACCCGTGCACGCCGGACCGCTGCGGAAGGTCATCCACGGACTGCTCGCCAAGGACCCCGCCCAGCGGCTGGACGACGCGGGGGCCCGGGCGCTGCTGAAAGAGGTGATCAGGGCACCCGACTCCTCGGCGGACGAGCCGGCCGACGCGACGAAGGTCGTGGCGCTGCCTCCGGTGCCGGAGCAGGGAGCGGGCAGAGCGAGACCGGGCGGTTCCGGGACGAAGCCGGGTGACTCGGCGGAAGGCTGGCGCGGAGCACTGCGCTCCGTGCGCAAGGCCGCGGCGGGCGCCGGAACGGCGGCGGCCGCGGCAGGCACGGCGGCCGGGAGCGAGGGCGGGGGAGCCGCGAGGGGCGGGGAGACACCGAAGGGCGAGGGCGCCGCGAAGACGACCGCGGCCTCACCGTCCACGTCGGCCTCCTCGGGCCCGTCCTCCTCGCGGTCGTCCTCCTCGGGCCCGGCCTCGTCGGTCTCGTCTCCTTCCGCCTCGTCCTCCTCCGGTTCGGGAGCCGTGGCGGGCCGGGCGGCCGGGGCGGCCGCGGCCGGCAACCCGGCGTCCGGGCGGGCCTCGTCGGGGTGGCCGGAGGTTCCGCCGCCGGACCTGCCGCCGCGCCCCGCGCCCCGGGCATCGATCACCGATGTGGTGCCTCGGCGCAGACTGATCGTCATCGCCGTGGCGGTGGTCGTCGTCCTGGCCGTGCTCGGTACGGTGCTCGCGCTGTGGCTGGGCGGCGGTGACGAGGGTGGTTCCGACGGCAGGAGCGGTGACACCAGGTCGGCCACCTCCCCCGCCGCGACCGGCAGTGCGGACGGCGCCGAGGGCTCCGGCACCCGCACGGACGGTGAGGGGAGCGAGACGGCCTCGGAGTCGGCGGGTTCCGGGGGCAGCGCTCCGGAAGGCGACGCGGACGCCTCCGAGGGCTCCGGCGAGGACGGCGGCGAGGCGGGTGCCGACAACGGCGGGGATGCGGGCTCCGGTTCCGGTTCGGGTTCCGGGTCCGACGACATCGCGGTGTCCACGTACGAGCACGCGCAGGGCTTCTCCATCGGGCTGCCCGAGGGGTGGCAGTACCGGTCGACGGACGCGGCGGGCGCCAGGTTCACGGGTCCCGACGGACAGCGGCTGCTCGTCGGCTGGACGACCACGCCGAAGGACGACGCGGAGGCGGACTGGCGGAGCCAGGAGAAGTACATGACGCGTCCCCAGTACCAGCGGATCCGAATAGAGGCGGTGGACTACCGGGGCTGGAACGCGGCCGACTGGGAGTTCACCTACATGGACGGCGGCACGAAGAACCATGTTGTCAACCGCGGGTTCGTGGTGGACGACAGCCTCGGCCACGCACTGATGTACACGGCGAAGGACGCCGAGTGGGACGGTGACCTGCGCAAGGACACGTGGCGGACGTTCACGGAGACGTTCCGGCCGAAGTCCTGAGGGATGCCCGGCGCCGAATGAGGCCGTTTCGTAACGGTGCGAATCTCGCATCTCCTCCTTGCGCGTTGCCTCAGGCACGTATCGTGAATGGCTGCGGACCGTACGCATCCAGAGCGGAACGGTACGCAGAGTGAACGGTTTTGACCGACCTGGCGGCCGGGGGTGGCATCGTGGACGACTACGCGGGAAGGGTGCTCGCCGACCGCTACCGCCTTCCGCTTCCGGCGTCCGACGAGTACGAACTCACCGAGGGCCGGGCCTTCGACACGTACAGCGGGCAGGAAGTCCTCGTCCGTCAGGTGCCGTTGCCCGAGGTCGTCGAGGCGGAGGTGCTGGACGCCGACGGGCTCCCGGCAGGGTACGTCGCCCGGGACGGCGCAGCGCGCCGCACCAGTACGCGGACCACGCGCCGGCCCACCGACCCGGCCGTACGGCGCGCGATCGAGGCCGCGCAGGCCGCCGCGCAGATACCCGACCACCCGCGTCTGGAGCAGGTCTTCGACGTGTTCGCCGAGGGCGGGTCGCTGTGGATCGTGAGCGAACTGGTGTCCGCCCGGCCGCTCGCGGCGCTGCTCGCCGAGGAGCCGCTGACGCCGTACCGGGCGGCCGAGGTCGCCGCCGACGTCCTCACGGCACTGCGCGCCCTGCACGCCCACGGCTGGGTGCACCGCAACGTCACCTCCCGCACGATCCTCGTCTGCGACGACGGACGGGTGATGCTCACCGGCCTGGCGGCCGGCGCCGCGGAGGAGGCGCTGTGCGGATACGACCCCGTGCCGGTGAGCGAGGCGCAGGGCGAGGACCCGGCCACAGGACCTGACGCGCCGGGTGCCGCCACGGGTCACCAGGGGCCGGAAGGTTACCGGGACCTGGTCAGCCCCCGGGGATTGGCGGGCTCCGGTGGCGCGGACGGCACCGGTGGGCTGGAGCTGCGGGCTTCCCAGGGCGGGGCGCCCGGCGCGGGCGCCCCGGATCCCGAGGCCGCCCGGCGCGCCGCCATCGAGGCGCGCGCGGGGAACGCGGGACCGGGCACCGATCCGTCGGGCGGGCCGAGCGCACCCGACCCGGGCAGTGACGTCAGGGCGGCCCGCGCCGGAGCCATCGCGGCCTACCGGGCCGGAGCGCGGGCCGCGGCCCGGGTGAACGAACAGCCGGGAGGCCCGGCCGGGACCGGGACCGGGACGACACCGGCCCTCGGCCGGTCGGCCGCGCCCGCACCGCCCGGCCAGATCGCCGACCCGTACGGCGTGGGCCGGTCCCACCCGTGGCACGGAGCGATGCCCCGCCCGGGCACTCCGGCGCCCGCCGGTGGGAGGCAGGACCAGGAACATGATCGCGGCTTCGGCCGGCCCGAGCTGCCCGGCGCGGGATGTGGACCCCGCGCCATCGGCGGCGACGAGTCCGGTACGTACGGTCGAGGGGCACAGGGCGCCGACGCAGGCGCCCCACCGGCCGGGCCGTCCGGCACAGCGTCGGGTACGGCGCCCGGCACGCCGTCCACCGGTCACTGGGACCAGCTGGTCGCGAGCGGCGCCGCCCGGCGCGGACCCACCACCCCACTCGCCGCCGAGCGCGCCCGGCAGGCGCGGATGGCGGTCGTCGGCCCCGTCACGGAGCGCTGGGCGCCGGAGCAGGCCGGTCCGGTGCACGCGAACTGGCAGCTGGCGGCACCGATCGGGCCCGCGACGGACCTGTGGGCGCTGGGAGCACTGCTGTACCGGGCCGTCCAGGGGCACGCCCCCTACCCGGAGGAGAACACCGCCGAGCTGGTCGAGATGGTGTGCTCGGAGCCGCCCGCGTACGCGGAGGAGTGCGGGCCGCTGCGGCCCGTGGTCGAGTCGTTGCTCCGCCAGGACCCCACCGAGCGACCGGACTTCGAGGAACTGCGCGGCTGGCTGCGGTCGCTCGTACGGTCGGCCCCGGAGCCCGAGGCCGGTGCGTACGTGGTGGCGGCGCCCCCGACGGACCCGCGCCGGCTGCCGATCAAGCGGCGCCGGGGCGAGCTCGTCCGCAGGCGCCGGCGTCTGCGCGCGCGCACGGCCG
>NZ_JAVRHI010000014.1:0-33175 GCF_034105845.1 Streptomyces sp. CRN 30
CGCGTCCCAGGGAAGGGCGTTTCCCGGACTCGGGGGGTAGTGTCGCAGGTCAGCCGTGGAGCCGTACTTGTCGGTGAATCCCCAGGTCGAGAACGAGGTGCAGTTGGGTTCTTCGGCGCAGACCGCGAGTTTCCCCGCCAACTGGCGGGCCTGGACGTCCTCTTCGTCCTCGTCGACGAGGACGTCCGCCTCCGAGACCCGGGCCTTCAGGCCGAGCCCGGCCAGGGCCCGGACCTTGCGCCGGAAGACCTCGGGGTCGGTACGGTCGCCGACGGCGTACTCGTGGTCCTGGAAACCGACGCCGTCGATCGGAACGCCCCGCTCCTTCAACCGGATCAGCAGCGCGTAGAGGGCATCCCAGCGCGGACCGTCCTCCTCCACCCCGTACTCGTTGAGGTACAGCACCGCGTGCGGGTCGGCCTCGCGGGCAGCATGGAAGGCGATGTCGATGTACTGCTCACCCATCGCTTCGGACCACAACTGCGGCCGCACGCCCCGGTTGCCGTTGGAGTAGTCCTCGTCCTCGTCGGACATGGGCTCGTTCACCACGTCCCATTCCGCCACCTTCCCCCGGAAGTGGCCCGCCACCGCGCGTATGTGCTCCACCATGACGCGCCTGCGTTGCCCGTGCGTCATCTCGGCGCGCATCCATGCGGGCAGGGCTTCGAACCAGACGAGGGTGTGGGCGTGCACCTGCATCCTGTTGGCCTCGGCGAAGTCCACCAGGGTGTCGCCTTCCGCGAACGCGAACACGCCGCGTCGAGGCTGGACGAACTGCGGCTTGAAGTCGTTCTCCGGTGTCAGCATGGAGAACTCCTCACCCGCCGTCCGGCGGTAGGCGCTGTCCGTCAGCAAGGGGCCCGCGGCCAGGGCGGTTCCCATACGGATCGGGCGTGGGAGAACCGCCGCCAGATCACGCATCGCATCGCTGGAGCTGGACCGGGGCACTCGCAGGCCAGGCGCGTCCACGACGGACATCCGGCCCCGTCCCAGGGACCGCGCGTGGAGACCGCCGAGGGTCCAGCCCTTCCCGCGGGCTCCCGCATCCGCGCCGAACCAGATGCGGCCACTGCCGAAGACGTCCCGCGCGGGAACGGTTCCCACGACCCTGCCGTCGGCCTCCAGCACGAGCCTGTTCGCGCGGACTTCGACGGCGAGGCGGACATCGAGCCCCAGGCCGCTCCCGAAGGTCCGGGTCATCGCAGGTCTGTCGGAGTCCCCGTCCCAGCGGTCGATCCGGAGCCTCCCGCCGGCCACGCCGATGCGCACGCCGCGCCGTTCGTAGCGCCATTCGTCGTAGATGACCGGCGTCTCACCGTACAGATGCAGGTAGGCATCCGTGTCGTCCGTGCGCCGCAGGCCGGCTTCGATCCGGACATCCCCTCGGAACTCCATGTGGGGGCCGCGCAGGTTCACCGGTGGGTTCGGCTGTCCGCCGGTACCGTCCTGGCGTGTGATTCGCCGGTCGAGGGGTGTGACCCGTATCCCTGCGTGCGTGGGCTTCCCGCCGGCGAAGTGAGCCCAGTCCCTGCCGTTCAGGAGGTCCTCCACAGGTTCCCCCGCGGGCGCGGAGGTGCCGGCACGGTCTCCCGAGACACCGGCGGCCAAGGCACACACAACCGCGATGACAGCGCTCTTCCGAAACCGCATGAACAGCAGCACTCCGTATCCTCGGCCCGTCTTCCGACGGCATCACCGCCCTCAGCCACACCGTCGCCGAGCACCGTCCTCCCCAGCCGCGGCGAGAACGGTGCGCAACCGATCGCGCCGCCCCGCTGTGACTGATCGTCATTGTCTCAGGTGCGAGTGAGGGACCTCGGCCGAGCACCGCTCGGGAACGACTTGCTGCGGCGCCTGATCAGTCCCTGCATCCGCGAGGTCCGGGAGGACGCCTTCCCCTCAGCTCGTCGGCGCGGACTGGTACGAGGACGAGGACTGCACCGCGTACGGACTCACCCCTCGGCAGATCGAAGGACTCGAGGCGTGGGCGCCGGAGTGGGCGGAGGATGTGGGTGCGCGGATCCATGACGGGAACGCCTGGGGTGAGGGCGCGGAAACAGGAACGGTCTGGGTCAGCGGGCGTTGCTCCAGCCGCCTGTGCTGGAGTACGAGTCGAGCAGGTCCACCACGAAGACCAGGGTCGAGCCCGCCGGGATCAACGTCGAGGGCGACTGGTTGCCGTAGCCGAGACGCGGGGGAACGACGATCTCGCGCCGACCGCCGACCCTCATTCCCCTCAACCCCCGGTCCCAGCCCTTGATGACCCTGCCGCCGCCCAGAGCGAACTTGAACGGCTGGTCACGGTCCCAGGAGGAGTCGAACTCCCTCCCGGTCTCGAAGGTCACCCCGACGTAGTGGACCCTGACCACCATGCCCGGCTTCACCTCGGCCCCGTCCCCGACGACCAGGTCCCGGACGGTCAGTTCGGCAGGCGCAGCACCCTCCGGGACGTCGACCTCGGGCTTCGTCAGTGCACTCATCGCAGTCCCGTCGCTCTCCGTCGCAGACCCATGTGCGGGCCGACCCTGCCCATGGACACTCCAAGCGGCAGAGGATCACGCTAACGCGCAAGCCGGTCCCCGGAGCGCACCGGATCCAGTGGCCGCGCGCGGCGGTCCGTCGCACGGCCGGCGCACGAGCCCTCGCACACTCGGTCGGGACGCGGTGGCTCGGGTTGCACGGCAGCCGCCCGAACGGAAGCGGCGCAGAGGGCCAGGGCCGGCCCAGGCGGGAAGGCCGCTCGGTACGGTGCACGAGACGTTCTGCGAGGTCTTCGACCGAGAGGTGTGCCCGTGTACAGTAAAGACCGCCCTTGACCTGCACAAAGCGGGCAGGGAGCCGTCTTCCAGGAGTCCAAAGTGCTGCGTACTCTGTTCAAGTCCAAGATTCACCGCGCCACCGTCACCCAGGCCGACCTGCACTACGTCGGGTCCGTGACCATCGACGCCGATCTCCTCGACGCGGCCGACCTGCTGCCCGGCGAGCTCGTGCACATCGTCGACGTCACCAACGGCGCCCGGCTGGAGACGTACGTCATCGAGGGTGAGCGCGGTTCGGGGGTCGTGGGGATCAACGGGGCCGCCGCCCACCTCGTGCACCCGGGCGACCTGGTGATCATCATCAGCTACGCCCAGGTGTCCGACGCCGAGGCGCGCACCCTGGAGCCGCGGGTCGTGCACGTGGACGCCGACAACCGCATCGTGGCGCTGGGCGCGGACCCCTCCGAGCCGGTACCCGGTACGGAGCAGCGGCGCAGCCCGCAGGCCGTCGCGGCGGACTGAGCGCGGGGCCCGTGCTCGCGCTGCTGCACACCTCGCCCGTGCACGTCCCCGTCTTCGACGCGCTGCGCGACGAGGTCCGTCCCGGTCTGCGCCTGCGGCACTCCGTGGCCGAAGGGCTGCTCGACCGGGCGCGCGCCGAGGGACCCGAGGCGGTGGCGGGCGAGGTGCGCGCGGTGCTGGAGGGGGCCGTCGCCGAGGGCGCGCGGGCCGTGCTGTGCACCTGTTCCACGCTCGGTGCCGTCGCGGAGGCCGCCCGTCCCGGCGTTCCCGTGCTGCGGGTGGACCGCCCGATGGCCGCCGCCGCGGTGGCCACGGGGGCGCGGGTGACCGTGGTCGCCGCGCTGAGGAGCACGCTGCGGCCCACCGCCGGGCTGATCGCGGAGGAGGCGGCCCGGGCCGGTGCCGCCGTGGCCGTCCGCACCGTGCTGGTCCCGGACGCCTGGGAGCACTTCACGGCGGGTGACACCGCCCGGTACGAGCGGGCGGTCGCGACCGCCGTCGACACCGTCACGGACACCGACGTCGTCGTCCTCGCCCAGGCGTCCATGGCGCCGGCCGAGCGCCTGGTGACGACGTCCGTGCCGGTGCTGTCGAGCCCCCGCCCGGGGTTCGCGGCCGCGGCCGACGCAGCGGAAGGCGGGGGCGGGACCAGTCGGCCGTCGGACGGTACCGCCAGGGGGTGAGTGCGCGCGCGGCACACGGGTAACCGGGGAAAGGTCCAGAGCCGACGTACCGAATGGCGGGAGGACCCATGACGAACCCGTATCCCGACCCCGTGCCGCCGGGACCGACCCCCGGACCCACGCCGGGACCTCCGGGCCCCGGCCCGGACCCGGCCCCGCCCAGCCCCGTACCGCCGGGACCGGACCCGGCCCCGCCGGCGCCGACCCCGCCGGGCCCCGCTCCCGACCCGGTCCCGCCCGGGCCGAGCCCGGACCCCGTACCGCCGGCCCCGGACCCCGATCCGGTCCCGCCGGGGCCGAGCCCGGACCCGGTCCCGCCCTCGCCCGGCCCGGAACCGGGGCCGCTGACCACCTGAGGGCCTGTGTCATGCCCCTGCCGCGAGGGGGCGCCGCGCACACGGCGGAGCCGGTGGCCCGGGTGCGACAGCTGATCGCACCCGGGCCACCGGCTTCCTCCGTGCCCGGCGCCCGGCCGGGCGCCGGCTGCCGTCAGGCTCCGGTCTCCGACCGGTCCCCGCCCCACAGCGTGTGGAACGAGCCCTCGCGGTCGACCCGCCGGTAGGTGTGCGCCCCGAAGTAGTCGCGCTGGCCCTGGACCAGGGCCGCGGGCAGCCGCTCGGCGCGCAGGGCGTCGTAGTACGAGAGCGCCGCCGCGAAACCGGGCGTCGGCACGCCCTGGCGGGTCGCCGCGACCAGTACCTCGCGCCAGTCGTCCTGGGCCGTCGCGATCTCCTGGGCGAAGGTCTCGTCGGAGAGCAGGCTCGGCAGGTTCGGACGGGCGTCGTACGCGGCACGGATGCGGTCCAGGAACGCCGCCCGGATGATGCAGCCGCCGCGCCACAGGGAGGCGACCGCGCCCAGGTCGATGTCCCAGCCGTACTCCTCGCTGCCCGCGGCGATCTCGTGGAAGCCCTGCGTGTACGACACGATCTTCGACGCGTACAGCGCCTGCTCCACCCGGTCCGCGAACGCGCTCGCCTCCGCCTCGCCGAGCGCCGTGGCCCGCGGGCCCGCGAGGGAGCGCGAGGCCTCGCGCAGCGCCGCGTGGCCCGACAGGGAGCGCGCGAACACCGCCTCCGCGATGCCCGACACCGGAACGCCCAGGTCGAGCGCGATCTGCACGGTCCAGCGGCCGGTGCCCTTCTGCTCCGCCCGGTCCTGCACCACGTCCACGAACGGCTCGCCGGTCGCCGCGTCCACGTGGGCCAGGACCTCCGCCGTGATCTCGATCAGGTAGGAGTCGAGGCGGCCGGTGTTCCAGGTGCGGAAGATCTCCGCGATCTGCGCGGGGGAGTAGCCCGCGACGTCGCGCAGCAGCTGGTACGCCTCGGCGATCAGCTGCATGTCCGCGTACTCGATGCCGTTGTGCACCATCTTCACGAAGTGGCCGGCGCCGTCCGGGCCGACGTGCGTCACACACGGCGCGCCGTCCGAGGCCTTCGCGGAGATCTTCTCCAGCATCGGGCCGAGGGAGCCGTAGGACTGTGCCGAACCGCCCGGCATGATGCTCGGTCCGTTGAGGGCGCCCTCCTCACCACCGGAGATGCCCGCGCCGACGAAGTGGATGCCCTGCTCGCGCAGCGCGGCCTCGCGGCGGCGGGTGTCGGCGAAGTGCGCGTTGCCGCCGTCGATGATCATGTCGCCGGACTCCAGCAGCGGGGCGAACTCCTCGATCACCGCGTCGGTCGGCTCACCGGCCTTCACCATGATCACCAGGCGTCGGGGTCGTTCCAGCGCCGCCACGAACTCCTTGGCGGTCTCCGTCGCGACGAACTCGCCCTCGTGCCCGAACTCCTCCACCAGCGCGTGCGTACGCGAGGCGGTGCGGTTGTGCAGGGCGACCGTGTAGCCGTTGCGCGCGAAATTGCGGGCGAGGTTCCTTCCCATGACCGCGAGACCCGTGACGCCGATCTGGGCTGTGCTGCTCATACGGTTGGCTCCTATGGATCGCGAGGATCCTGAATCAGTGCTGCGAACAGGTTCTGAGTTTCTGAGGTTCTGAGGTTCTGAGATTCCGAAGTTCGAAGTTCTCTGAAGTCCGAGGTTCTGATATCCCTGGTATCGGGGGTATTGCCGGTGTTTCCCGGATGATTCTCGGGATGTCCTGCTTCTCGGTGTGATCTGTGCTGCTGTTCGTTCTCGTCAGCATTGTCGCCGGGGCTCCGCGGTTCCTCCGCCCGTATCGCCGGTTCGGCCGTATCGTCCCTCCGGTCATGCCGCCTCTTCGGCCATCTTGCCCCTCGGCCCGTGCCGACGCGGCAGGACGCCGGCCGCGCCGCGCGACCCGCCCGCCGGACATGAATACGCAGGAAGGGGCGTACGTGCCTCAGACGTCCTCCGCGGCCGTGGGACGCTTCCCGGCCGTCCGGCGGGCTGGAGCGGCTGGATCGCTGTCTTGTCATGGCCTGTTCTCTGCGTTTAGCTTTGCGGCTCCTGGCTACATGAGGGGGCATTTCCATGGCCGTACGCGGTCGGCACCGCCGGTACCAGCCGAACAGGATCAACCGCGCCTCGCTCACGGTCACGGCGGGCGGTGCCGGAATGGCGCTTCCCCTCGTCGGCACCGGGGTCGCGGACGCGGCCGAGGTGGACACCTGGGACAAGGTCGCGGCCTGCGAGTCCAGCAACGACTGGAACATCAACACCGGCAACGGCTATTTCGGCGGCCTGCAGTTCAGCCAGTCGACCTGGGAGGAGTTCGGCGGCACCGCCTACGCGCACCGCGCCGACCTGGCCACCAAGGACCAGCAGATATCCATCGCCGAGAAGGTCCTCGACGGGCAGGGGCCCGGCGCCTGGCCCGTCTGCTCGGACCGCGCGGGACTCGCCCGGGGCGGGGCCGCCGCCGACGTCGAACCCTCGGGCACCCCGGCCGCCGCGGGCACCTCGACGCAGACGCGCCCGCAGGCGGAGCCGAAGCACACGCTGCGGGACGTCACCCCGCAGACCACGCCCCAGTCGCGGGCCGGAACCGCGCGGATGTACACCGTCGTGCAGGGCGACACGCTGTCCGGCATCGCCGACACCCGCGAGGTCACCGGGGGCTGGCGCAAGCTCTACGCGGGCAACCGCGAGACGATCGGCGCCGACCCCGACCTCATCGTGCCGGGGCAGCGGCTGGACCTGCGTCCCGCGCGGGGCGGCACGGCGTCCGGGGGCAAGGCCGAGGACAAGGCCGGCGGCAAGGCCGCTGGAAAGACCGACGACAAGGCGTCGACGAAGAAGAGCGCCACCAAGAGCGCTCCGGAGGCCGAGAAGCCCGCGCAGGGCGTGACGTCCGCGCAGAACGCGGCGTCCAAGTCCATGGTCTCCCCCGTGAAGGGCCGCACGGGCACGCCCTACCGCGCCTCCGGCCCCTCCTGGTCGAAGGGCTACCACACGGGCGTCGACTTCCCCGTGCCCACCGGCACCTCCATACGGTCGGTGAAGTCCGGCAAGGTGGTGACCGCGGGCTGGGGCGGGTCCTTCGGCTACCAGGTGGTGGTCCGGCACTCCGACGGCCGGTACACGCAGTACGCCCACCTGTCGGCGATCTCCGTGCGGTCCGGGCAGAGCGTGGGCACCGGTCAGCGCCTCGGGCGCGCCGGCTCCACGGGCAACAGTTCGGGCCCGCACCTGCACTTCGAGGTGCGGACGGGGCCCGGCTTCGGCAGCGACATCGACCCCGTCGCCTATCTGCGCAAGGGCGGAGTCAAACTCTGACGCCGGCGTTCGTCGCGTCAGGCACGCCAGCCGCGTTCCCGTACGCGCCCTCCCGCGCCGCCGTCGGAACGGGCACCGGTACCGCTGCCGGTGCCCGTTCCCGAGCGTGGACCGGATCGGTGCCCTCTACGTGCAGCACGGCGAGGAGGTCGTCAACGGAGAACGGCTCCGCACCGGTCGGCCGCGTACCGGTGCGCCCGGTCCCGGCCCCGGTGCCGTCCGCCTCCACCGCACCGCCCTCGCCGTCGACGGCCGCCGTCCCGGGCGCGGGCTCCGGCCGCCGGGCCGTCAGCCGCTCCGTGGTCAGCAGGATCAGACCGCCCGCGGCGACGACACCGCAGCCCAGGGCGAGGACGGTGCCGGTGGTGCCGTGGCGGAAGGTCTCGCCGAACATCGTGATGCCGACCGCGGCCGCCACCACCGGGTTCACCACGGTGAGCGTGGCCAGCGGGGCGGCCAGCCCGGCACCCCGGTAGGCGGCCTGGGACAGCAGCATGCCGGCCGTCGCGAGGACGCCTATCACCGCCAGGCTCGGCAGGTCGTCCGACGCGACACCGCCGGTCCAGTCCACCGCGACCGTCTTCGTGAACACCGACGACATGCCGAAGGCGACACCGGCGGCCACCGCGAGCAGCGTGCTCCGGACCGCCGGGTGCCGGTGCGCGGCGCGGGCCGCCACCATCAGCGCCACCACCGCGCCGCCGGTCGCGGTCGCGACCACCACGCGCTGGGCGCCGTGCAGCGACTGCGCGTCGGCCGCGCCCACCAGCGCGAGCAGACCCGCGAGGCCCACCGTGGCCATGACCGCGCCCCGCCAGGCGGTCGCCCCGGCCCGGCGGCCCAGGAACAGCGCGGCCATCGGCAGCGCGCACACGATGGTCAGCGCGCCCAGCGGCTGCACCAGGCTCAACGGGCCGTAGGCCAGCGCCGCCACGTGGAGCACCGCGCCCGTGCCGTTCAGCGCCACGGCTCCCCACCAGCCCGGCCGGCGCAGCGGCGCGTACGCACGGCCGGGGGAGGACGCCGCGACCTGCTCCTGCACGATCGCCCCGCCCGCGTACGCGACGGCGGAGACGAACTGCAGCAGCACGGACCACGCGAGGGCGCTCACGAGCCGCTCCTCTGCGGGGCGCGGGGGCGCCCGGCCCGGCGCGGCGAAGGGTCGGATTCCATGGTGACGACGATGCCTCGCGAAGGGCGGTCGTGTCGTCGTCCCTGAGCACGCATCGGGTCCTACTGCCGTTGGAGTAGGACGGCCGCCCCGTCATACCCGAGAGGGGCACCCCCAGGGGGAGTCCCCCGGGTGAGAGCCCCCGGAGCGCCTGGTAGTACTGCTCCCGTGCACCCCGACCCCGACCTCTCCGCGCTCGGCGCGCTCGGCGGCTTCTTCGTCCTGCGTACGGGAGAGCCGCCGCACGGCTCCCCGCCCACCCTCGCCGCGGCGTACGCGGTCCGGGACGACCGGGGCGCCCGGGCGGGTGACGGGCAGGATCCGGTCCTGCTCCGGGCGCGGAAGGTGGCCGAGACCCTCCGTACGCCCGAGACGCGGGTCGCCGCCTCCGTGGCGCACCAGGGGTTCGTGGCCCGGCTGTGGTCCGTGGCGCTCGGTGCGGCCGTCGTGTACGGACGGGTGCCGGACCTCGACCCGCGGCTGCTGCGCTGGGACGCGGAGGCCGGCGCCCCCGACGACCTGTGGCTGACCGAGGTGCGGATGCTCCCCGTCGGCGCGCTCGGCGAGCTCGTGCGGGAGGGGCACCTGGCTCCGCTGGCGGAGGCGGTGCGGGCCCGTTTCCGGCTGCCGGACGGCCTGTTGCGGGGGAACGCCGGGTCCGCGCTGCTGGGCGCGGCGCGGCAGCTCGATCGCCGGTCCGTCGCGGACGGCCGCACGGAGGCGGGCGACCGGGCCCGCGCCCTCGCGGCCGAACTCCTGGCGCACCCCGCCCTGTCCGGCGCCCTCGACCCCGTCACCCTGCGCCGCCGCAGCTGCTGCCTCTACTACCGGGTGCCCGGCGGCGGCGTGTGCGGCGACTGCTGCTTCGACCGGCCGCCCCGCCGGACCTGACGGGACACGCCGCGGACACCCCCGCCACGCCGACCGGCGCGACGGCGCCGCGAACCCGCCACGCCGGGCCGACCAGGGCCGTCGGCGGCACGCCACGGCACCCCGGGGCGGTCCCGCCGACGCGGCCGGGCGCACTCTTCCACAACCGCCACGGCTGGGCCACCATGTGGGGACCAACCACTGAGACAGGGGGTTCACGGGTGCGTGTCGGCCTGCTGACCCGGGAGTACCCGCCGGACGTGTACGGCGGTGCGGGAGTCCACGTCGAGTTCCTCGCCCGGGAGCTCAGGTCGCTGACCGACCTGGACGTGCACTGCTGGGGCGAGGGCGCCGCGGGCGGAGTCGTCCGCCACCGGCCCTGGTCCTCGCTCGACGGAGCCAACGACGCGCTGCGCACCTTCTCCGTGGACCTGTCGATGGCGGCCCGCCTGGAGGACCGCGAACTCGTCCACTCGCACACCTGGTACGCCAACCTCGGCGGCCACCTCGCCAAGCTGCTGTACGGCGTCCCGCACGTGATGACCGCCCACTCGCTGGAGCCGCTGCGCCCGTGGAAGGCGGAACAGCTCGGCGGTGGTTACGAGTTGTCGAGCTGGGCCGAGCGCACCGCGATCGAGTCCGCCGACGCGGTGGTCGCCGTCTCCGCCGCCATGCGGGAGGACATCCTCACCTGCTACCCGGCGCTGGACCCGGCCCGGGTCCACGTCGTGCACAACGGCATCGACACCTCGCTCTACCGCCCGGACCACGGCACGGACACCCTGGACCGCATCGGCCTCGACCGGACCCGGCCCTACGTCCTGTTCGTCGGCCGCATCACCCGCCAGAAGGGCGTGCCCCAACTCCTGCGGGCCGTCCGGGACATCGACCCCGCCGCGCAGCTGGTGCTGTGCGCGGGCGCGCCCGACACCCCGGAGATCGACCGGGAGTTCCGCGAGCTGTTCCAGGAGCTGAGGGCCGTACGCGAGGGGGTGCACTGGATCCCGCAGATGCTGCCGCGCGCCGAGGTCGTCCAACTCCTCACGCACGCCGCGGTGTTCGTGTGCCCCTCGGTGTACGAACCCCTGGGCATCGTCAACCTGGAGGCGATGGCGTGCGGCACGGCCGTCGTCGGCTCCCGTGTCGGCGGCATCCCGGAGGTGGTGGAGGACGGGGTGACCGGACTGCTCGCGTCCCCCGGTGACGGTTTCGAGGAGCGGCTCGCGCGCGCCCTCGACACGGTGCTCACCGACCCCGGCCTGTCCCGGCGCATGGGGGAGGCCGGACGGGAGCGCGCGGTACGGGAGTTCGGCTGGGACACGGTGGCCCGACGTACCGTGCGGCTGTACGAGGAAGTCGTGAAACAGGGGTACTAGCAGGGGTACCGGCAGGAGCGGAGCGGCCGGACACACGGCGCCACCTGGCGTACACGGCACAACCGGGCGATGAGGGGCGGGCGGCATGCGCGGTGGACCTTCGGTGCTGGGAATCGTACTCGCGGGCGGGGAGGGCAAGAGGCTGATGCCCCTGACCACCGACCGGGCGAAACCCGCGGTGACCTTCGGCGGCACGTACCGCCTGATCGACTTCGTGCTCTCCAACCTCGTCAACGCGGACATCCTCCGCATCTGCGTGCTGACCCAGTACAAGTCGCACTCGCTGGACCGGCACATCACCACCACCTGGCGGATGTCGAGCCTGCTAGGCAACTACGTCACCCCGGTCCCGGCCCAGCAGCGGCTCGGCCCGCACTGGTACCAGGGCAGCGCGGACGCGATCCACCAGTCCCTGAACCTCATCCACGACGAACGGCCCGACTACGTCGCGGTGTTCGGCGCCGACCACGTCTACCGCATGGACCCGCGGCAGATGCTGCGGCAGCACGTCGAGAGCGGCGCGGGCGTCACGGTCGCGGGCATACGGGTGGCGCGCGCCGAGTCGTCGTCGTTCGGTGTGATCATGACCGGCTCCGACGGCCGGACGGTGGAACGCTTCCTGGAGAAGCCCGCCGATCCGCCGGGCCTGCCGGACGCCCCGGAGTGCGTGTTCGCCTCGATGGGCAACTACCTCTTCACCACCAAGGCCCTCGTCGAGGCCCTCCACCGGGACGCGGAGGACGAGGACTCCGTGCACGACATGGGTGGCTCGATCCTGCCCCAGCTCACCGAGCGCGGCGAGGCGCAGCTGTACGACTTCGGCGCGGGTCACGTGCCCGGCGAGACCAGGACCGACCAGGGCTACTGGCGTGACGTGGGCACCCTGGACACGTACTACGACGCCCACATGGACCTCATCGCCGAGCGGCCCGCCTTCAACCTGTACAACCGCCAGTGGCCCATCTACACGCACTCGGGCCAGCACTCCCCGGCCCGCTTCAACGCGAGCGGCATGGCGAGCGAGTCGATCATCAGCGCGGGGTGCCTGATCCGGGGGCAGGTGACGCGGTCCGTGCTGTCGCCGGGCGTCGTCGTCGACCCGGGGGCGGTGGTGCAGGGCTCGGTCCTCCACGACAACGTGCACATCGGCCGCGGCGCGGTCGTACGCAACGCCGTGCTGGACAAGAACGTCGAGGTCCCGCCGGGCGCGACGATCGGCGTCAATCCCGAACGGGACGCGGACCTCTACACGGTGTCCAAGAACGGGGTGATCGCCCTCGGCAAGGGGCAGCGGGTCCGGTGACGGTGCTCGTCTCGTAGGGGGCACCGGGCGTCCTCGGCACGCTCCCGTACCGAGGGCGCCCCGTGCTCCCCTTCCGTCACTCGTCCCACTTGTCATGTCCCTGGACGCCAAGCGGAATCCGTGTTGTCATGCCAGCGGTCATTACAACGATGTAAAGACCGGGGCAACGAGCCGCCACCTTCCTCGAAGAACGAAGGAGAGGTCCGTGCGCAAGAGACGACTCGGAGACCGACTCGCGCTGCTGCTCGCCGCGGCGCTCGGCGTCGCGGGACTGACCGCCGCGCCCACCGCGACCGCGGACGAGGAACCCGCGGAGATCCACGGCCTGAAGGGCGAGTACTACACCCACTCCGCCAAGGGGGCCTTCGACTTCCACGAGCTCAAGGCCACCGTGTTCGACCCGCAGCTCGACTTCGACACGCTCGAGCCGCGCCTGAACTTCGCCACCGGGCAGTCGGACGACGTCAGCGTCCGCTGGACCGGCAGCCTCGTACCGGAGAAGTCCGGTGCCCACACCTTCTCCGTCATCGGCGACAACGGCTTCCGCCTCTGGATCGACGGGAAGCTCGCCATCGACCACTGGGTCGACGACTGGGACCGGGAGCAGACCGCCGAGCCGATCGAGCTGACGGCCGGGCAGGCGGTGGACATCAAGGTCGAGTACTTCGAGCACTACGGGGGCTCCAACCTCCACCTGCGCTGGACGCCGCCCGGCGGCACCAAGGCGCCCGTCCCGCAGTCCGCGTTCCGCCTGCCCGCGGACTTCGACTACAACGGTCCGGTCGCCACCGAGGTCCTCGCCTCCGGCCGCACCCTGAAGCTCGACTTCGCCAAGGACCTCGCCGCGCCCCCGGCCGGCCTCACCGACCACCTCGAAGCGGTGATCGGCGGCGCCACCTGGCCCCTGGACGGGGCGGCGCTGGACCCGGCCGACGCGAGCGTCCTGCTCGTCGCGCTCGACGAGCCCGTCGTCGGCAACAAGACCGGCACGGCACGCGGCAGCGCCGACCTCCGCTACGACGGCGAGGGCGGCCTCACCGACACCGACGGCAACGTTGTCAACGCGTTCGTGACCACGGGCGCCAACCACTCCACGTACGAACTGCGCACCCGCTGGGCCGACGAGGTCGGGCCGGACAACGCGCTGCCCGAGTACCCGCGCCCGCAGCTGACCCGCGGCGACTGGCGGAACCTCAACGGCCGCTGGCAGTTCGCCGCCGCCGAGGCGGGCGAGCAGCCGCCGGTGGGCAAGAACCTGAAGGAGCGCATCCTCGTCCCGTACCCGGTGGAGTCCCAGCTCTCCGGCATCCAGCGGCACGAGGACCGCATGTGGTACCGCCGCACCTTCGAAGTCCCCAAGGACTGGCGTGTCGGCAAGGCGGACCAGCGGCTGCGGCTGAACTTCGGCGCCGTCGACTGGCAGAGCGAGGTGTACGTCAACGGTGTGAAGGTCGCCGACCACAAGGGCGGCTTCGACAAGTTCAGCGCCGACGTCACCGACGCGCTGAAGCCCGGCCGCACCCAGGAACTGATCGTCGGCGTGTACGACCCGACCGACTCCGCGAACGGCGAGAACCCGCCGGTCGGCAAGCAGCGCCTGGACCCGAGCGGCATCTGGTACACGCCGTCCTCCGGCATCTGGCAGACGGTGTGGATGGAGCCGGTCGCCGCCGACCACGTCGACAACCTCAAGCTGGTCCCCGATGCCGCGGCCGGCACGGTGACCGTCGAGCCGCAGGGCGTGCGTGACGGCGTACGGGTGACGGCGACAGCGTACGACGGCAAGCGCAAGGTGGCCACGGTGAGCGGCCGCACGGGCAAGGCCCTGACGCTGAAGATCAGGAACCCGAAGCTGTGGTCCCCGGACGACCCCTTCCTGTACGACCTGAAGGTGACCGTCGGTTCCGACCGCGTCGGCAGCTACTTCGGTCTGCGGGACATCTCCGTGCAGCAGGTGGACGGCGTCCCGCGCACGATGCTCAACGGTGAGCCGGTCTTCCTGATGGCCACCCTCGACCAGGGCTTCTGGCCGGACGGGCTGCACACCGCGCCCACCGACGAGGCCCTGGAGCACGACCTGAAGCTGCACAAGCAGCTCGGCTACAACTCCGTGCGCAAGCACATCAAGGTCGAGCCCGACCGCTGGTTCTACCACGCCGACCGGCTGGGTCTGCTGGTGTGGCAGGACATGCCCGCGATGACCGCGGGCCGCAGCCCCTCCACGGAGGCCCGCGCCCAGTACGAGCGGGAGATGAAGGAGATGATCGACGAGCACATCAGCAGCCCGTCGGTCGTCATGTGGGTCACCTTCAACGAGGGCTGGGGCCAGTACGACATCGGCCGCGTCGCCCAGCAGGCCAAGGCCTGGGACCCGACCCGTCTGGTGAACAACCAGTCGGGCCTCAACCTCGGGGCCGACGGCGGCGCCGGCGACCTCATGGACGAGCACGGCTACCCCTCGCCCGCGCTGCCGCCGAGTCCCGACGGCAAGCGCGCCCTGGTCACGGGTGAGTACGGCGGCCTGGGGCTCGGGGTGCCCGGGCACGCCTGGTCCGTCCAGATGTCGTACGTGGACGTCGATCCCGAGACGTACACCGAGGACTACCTGACCAAGCTGGACGAGGTGCGGGCGCTCGTCTGCCGGGGCAGCAACGGTGCCGTCTACACCCAGATCTCGGACGTCGAGGGCGAGCTGAACGGGCTGACCACCTACGACCGTGCGGTGGTCAAGCCGGACGTGGAGCGGGTCAGGGCCGCGCACGAGGCGCTGATCGGCGACGCCTCGCAGCCGGCCCCGGCAGGGTGCCCGGCTCCCTGAGGCCGCTCCCGGTGACTGCCCGGTCGGCTCGCAGCCGTCCGGGTGGGGTGTGTCGCCGCAGGTGGTGCCACCTGCGGCGACCTCGCCTCAGATGCCCCATAAGTCCCGTCCCTCTCGAAGGGGCGGGACGTAATCTGCTGTTAACTGAGAGTAGCTTGATCGTACTTGACCGTAATCGCCCTTCGACGATTGACTGCTGCACTCACCCGTCGTCGACGCGAGAGCAAGCCATTGACTTCCGACCTGCTCGCACCACTCGACCTGGCGTTCTGGAACATCGAGTCGACCGAGCACCCCATGCACCTGGGCGCCCTCGGGGTCTTCGCCGCGACCTCGCCCACCGCGGGGGCGCTCGCGGCGGACCTGCTCGCCGCCCGTGCCGCGGGGGTGCCCGGACTGCGCATGCGCATCCGCGACGTCTGGCTCCCGGACCTGCGGCTGCCGCTGGCCGTCGGCGGCGCGACCCGTGAGCCGGCGGACGACTTCGACCCCTTCGAGCACGTCCGGCTGCACGCGCCGGCCACGGACTTCCACGCGGTCGCGGGCCCCCTGATGGAACGTCCCCTCAGGCGCGGCCGGCCGCCGTGGGAGGCCCATGTCCTGCCGGGCGCGGACGGTGTCTCCTTCGCGGTGCTGTTCAAGTTCCACCACGCGCTGGCCGACGGACTGCGCGCGCTGACGCTGGCCGCCGGGATCATGGACCCGATGGAGCTGCCCGAGCCGCGGCCGCGCCGCGCCGAACCCCCGCGCGGCCTCCTGCCCGACGTGCGCAGGCTGCCGGAGCTGCTGCGCGGCGCCCTCTCCGACGTCGGCCGCGCCCTCGACATCGGCGCCTCCGTCGCCCGCTCCACCCTGAACACCCGCTCCACCGTCGCGCTCACCTCCGAGCCGACCGGCACCCGGAGCACCGCCGGAGTGGTGGTCGACCTCGACGACGTGCACCGCGTGCGCAAGACCGTCGGCGGCACCGTCAACGACGTGCTCATCGCCATCGTCGCGGGCGCCCTGCGCCGCTGGCTCGACGAGCGCGGCGACGGCAGCGAGGGGGTGGCGCCGCGCGCGCTGATCCCCGTCTCCAAGCGCCGGCCGCGCACCGCGTACCCGCAGGGCAACCGGCTCTCCGGCTACCTGATACGGCTGCCCGTCGACGACCCGGACCCGCTGGGCCGGCTGCGCACCGTCCGCGCGGCCATGGACCGCAACAAGGACGCGGGACCCAACCGGGGCGCGGGCGCGGTGGCCCTGCTCGCCGACCACGTGCCGGCCCTCGGGCACCGGCTCGGCGGGCCGCTGGTCAGCCAGGCGGCCCGGCTCTGGTTCGACATCCTGGTCACCAGCGTGCCGCTGCCGAGCCTGGGCCTCAGGCTGGGCGGCTGCCCGCTCACCGAGGTCTACCCCCTCGCCCCGCTCGCGCGCGGCCAGTCCCTCGCCGTCGCGGTGTCGACGTACCGCGGCGGCGTGCACTACGGGCTGGTGGCCGACGCGCAGGCCGTCCCCGATCTGGACTCGCTGGCCAAGGCGGTCGAGCGGGAGGTGGAGGAGCTCCTGGCCGCCTGCGGTCCCTGAAGGCCCCGTCCCTGGCGTTTTGGCCGCCCGGCGCGGTGCTCCGTAGAATGCCCCGTTCGAACAGCGGGCGCGGCAGGAGCGCCGCGGGTGGATCTCAGGAACGGCAGTGCGATGACGGTGACAGACGACGGCCGGGCGGTTCCGGTCGTGGACCAGGCGGCTGCCGCCGCGGGCGCGGACGGGGCGGCACCCGGCTCCGGTGACGGGGCGGCGCACGACGACGTGTCGTACGGGCCCGGTATCGACCCCGAGCGGCTCGCCGTCTGCCTGGGCGTGCTGGCGGAGCTCGACGAGCTGGACGTCGACCACCCCGACGCGGTCGCGGTGCGCCGCGCCACCTCGCACATCTACCGCACCGTCAAGCAGCGCCGCCGCCAGGAGCGCCGGGCCGCCAAGACCGCGCACGACAAGGCGGTCACCGAGGCCACCGCCACCGGCTCCGCCGAGCGCATCGACGACGAGACCGAGGGCGTCCTGCCCTCCTCCCGCACCGAGAGCGGGCAGCTCGCGGGGGTGCTCAAGCGCCCGCGCTCCTGCTACACCTGCAAGACCCGGTACGTCGAGGTCGACTACTTCTACCACCAGCTCTGCCCGGAGTGCGCCGCCGAGAACCGGGCCCGCCGCGACGCCCGCGCCGACCTCACCGGCAAGCGCGCGCTGCTCACCGGCGGCCGCGCCAAGATCGGCATGTACATAGCCCTGCGGCTGCTGCGCGACGGCGCCCGCACCACGGTCACCACGCGTTTCCCGAACGACGCGATCCGCCGCTTCAAGGCGCAGCCCGACAGCGCCGACTGGATCCACCGGCTGAAGATCGTCGGCATCGACCTGCGCGACCCGGCGCAGGTCGTCGCCCTAGCCGACTCGGTGGCCGCCGAGGGCCCGCTGGACATCCTGATCAACAACGCGGCGCAGACCGTCCGCCGCTCCCCGCAGGCCTACAGCGAGCTGGTCGCCGCCGAGTCCGCCCCGCTGCCGGCCGGTGAGCTGCCCGCCGCGGAGGTGATCGGCACGTTCGGCTCCGGCGCCGTGGCCGCGCTGCCCGTCGCCGGGGGCGGCGCGCTGACCGCCCAGGACGTCACCGACCTCGCCCTCGTCTCCGGCTCGGCGTCGCTCGCGCGCATCGCCGCCGGGACGGCGATCGACGCCGGCGGCCTGGTGCCCGACCTGCACGACACCAACAGCTGGATCCAGACCGTGGACGAGGTCACCCCGGTCGAGCTGCTGGAGGTCCAGCTGGCCAACTCGACGGCACCCTTCATCCTGATCAGCCGGCTGCGCCCGGCGATGGCGGCCTCACCGGCCCGCCGCACCTACGTCGTCAACGTCTCCGCCATGGAGGGCGTCTTCGACCGCGGTTACAAGGGCGCCGGACATCCGCACACCAACATGGCCAAGGCCGCGCTCAACATGCTCACCCGCACCAGTGCGCAGGAGATGTACGACAAGGACCGCATCCTGATGACCGCCGTCGACACGGGCTGGATCACGGACGAGCGTCCGCATCCGGACAAGGTGCGGCTCGCCGAGGCCGGCTTCCACGCCCCGCTCGACCTGGTGGACGGCGCCGCCCGGGTCTACGACCCGATCGTCCGCGGTGAGCAGGGCGAGGACCTGTACGGCGTCTTCCTGAAGGACTACGCGCCGGGCAGGTGGTGAGCACGCCGGGCAAGGGGTGAACCCGTTCGCGCGCTCCGCCGAACGGGTGACTCCGTCCTGCTGAAAAAGGTGTCGAAGCGGTGTGAGATGGGGTGAAATGGTCGGGGGGCGACTCACGACGGTAACGCGAAGTTTTCAGCCCCATCGAGCGGGGGGTCGCTCATATGGGTAATGTGGAGCGGACGGACAGCCAGATCCGGGTTCCACCCACACCCACGGTCCGTCCCGGGACAGGCCGGTCATCATGGCCTCGCCCCGCCTTCGACGACAGGCGCCACCGCGTCCGAACCGATCCCGACCCACACCCGGGCGGACGCCGGACGCACGGTCGCGGGCCGGCCCGCCCCGAGGGTGACCCGACACATAAGGAGTGCGCGGTGACACCGGAGAAGCCCCATCGCGATCAGCGCCCCGAGGAACGCACCGACCGACCCGGCCGCCGGCCGAAGGGGGAACTCGGCAGCCTGGACGTGTGGGCGAGGTCCGCCCCGATCCGTCTCGCGGGCTACGAGGACGACCTCGCCGAGCCCCACATCCTCCCGAGCGTGGACTGATCCGGCACGAGACCCGTCCGTGGCCCGGCGGCATGGGCGTGCCAGACTCGCGCCCATGCTGATCAGGGAAGCCACCGCCGGGGACTGGCCGCGCATCTGGCCGTTCTGGCACCGCATAGTCGCCGCCGGGGAGACGTACACCTGGGCCCCGGACACCCCCGAGGACGCCGCCCGCAGGCTGTGGACGGCACCTCCCAAGCGGGTGTACGTCGCCGAGGACGGGGCGGGCGCCGTGGTCGGCTCCGCCTACGTCACGCCCAACTACGGCGGGCCCGCCGCCGGCATCGCCAACGCGGGTTTCATGGTCGACCCCGACCACGGCGGCCGCGGCATCGGCCGTGCCCTCGCCGCACACGTGCTCGCCTCGGCCAAGGCCGAGGGCTACCGCGCCATGGTGTTCAACGCCGTCGTCGAGACCAACCCCGCCGTACGGCTGTGGACCTCGCTCGGTTTCACCGTCCTCGGCACCGTCCCGGACGCCTTCGACCACCCGCTCCACGGGCGGGTGGGGCTGCACGTCATGTACCGGGCCCTCTGACATCCTCTCCCCCTGAGGGGGAGATTCCCGCCTACCGCACCGTTGGAGGCCGCGGTGTCGAGTGGGTTCCTGCTTCGCTGCGCGGTGCGGGCACGGGTGCCCGTCTTACCCGCGCTCCACAGACCAGGCCCGTTCCGTGCACACAGCCGAGGTCGGAGCGGCCCCCGGATTCGCTTCACCACCGGGCTGAAGCCCGATGCACTGCGGATGGTCCCGGTAGCGGGTGACGGCGGCCGTGCCGGTCCGCGGGTGTCCGGCGCGGTTCGGGCCGCGTGGCGTGGGGGAGCTGTACCCCTTGGCGGGCGCGGTGACCCTCGCCCGCGTCCGGTACCGCCGCACTGTCCGCGACCTTACGGAGCACCCGCATGCATGACGACCGCAGCCTGGCCGAGGCCCGTCTGAAGCGCGTCCTCGACGAGCGGGTCCGCCCCGCCGTGTACCCGGAGTCCGTACCGCTGGACGTGGCCGTGTGGCACGCTCCCGGTGAGCCCGTGCCGGTCGCCGAGGGCCTCGCGGCCGAGGTCCGGCCGATCGCGGCGGGTGCCCGCTGGGGCGCCCCCTGGGGCACCAGCTGGTTCCGGGTGACCGGGAAAGTCCCGGGCGCCTGGGCCGGCCGGACCGTCGAGGCGCTCCTCGACCTCGGCTTCGACGGCAGCATGACCGGCTTCCAGTGCGAGGGACTGGTGTACCGGCCCGACGGCACCCCGGTGAAGGGCCTCCACCCGCGCAACCAGTGGGTCCGCGTCGGCGCTCCCGTCACGGGCGGCGAGGAGGTCCGCCTGCACGTCGAGGCGGCGTCCAACCCCGTGATCTTCGGCAGCCGCCCCTTCGCGCCCACCCGGCTCGGCGACAAGGAGACCGCGGGCAGCGCCCCGCTGTACCGGCTGCGGCGCATGGACCTCGCCGTGTTCGACGAGACCGTGTGGAACCTCGTGCTCGACCTGGAGGTGCTCGGCGAGCTGATGGCCGAGCTGCCGGTGGAGTCGGAGCGGCGGTGGGAGGTCCTGCGGGCGGTGGACCGGGCGGTGGACGCCCTCGACCTCCAGGACGTGAACGGCACGGCGGCCCGCGCGCGCGAGCGGCTCGCGGACGTGCTGGCGCGGCCCGCCGTCCCCTCCGCGCACCGGATCAGCGCCGTCGGCCACGCGCACATCGACTCGGCCTGGCTGTGGCCGCTGCGCGAGACGGTGCGCAAGGTGGCCCGTACGACAGCCAACATGACGGCGCTCCTCGAGGACGAGCCCGACTTCGTGTTCGCCATGTCGCAGGCCCAGCAGTGGGCGTGGGTGAAGGAGCACCGGCCCGAGGTGTGGGCGCGGGTGAAGAAGGCCGTCGCCGACGGGCGGTTCGTGCCCGCGGGCGGCATGTGGGTGGAGTCGGACACCAACATGCCGGGCTCCGAGGCGATGGCCCGGCAGTTCGTGCACGGCAAGCGGTTCTTCCTGGACGAGTTCGGCGTCGAGAACGACGAGGCCTGGCTGCCCGACACCTTCGGCTTCGCCGCCGGACTCCCGCAGATCATCCGGGCAGCCGGCTCGACCCGCCTGCTCACCCAGAAGATCTCCTGGTCACGGACGAACACGTTCCCGCACCACACCTTCCGCTGGGAGGGCATCGACGGCACCCGGATCTTCACCCACTTCCCGCCCGTCGACACCTACAACTGCACCATGCACGGCCGCGAACTCGCCCACGCCGCCCGCACCTTCCGCGAGAAGGGCCGGGCCCGGCACTCCCTCGCCCCCACCGGCCACGGCGACGGCGGTGGCGGCACGACCCGCGAGATGGTCGCGAAGGCGGCCAGGGCGCGGGACCTGGAGGGCTCGCCGACGGTCGTGTGGGAGACCCCGCGCGCCTTCTTCGACAAGGCCGAGGCGGAGTACCCGGAGCCGCCCGTGTGGGTGGGCGAGCTGTACCTCGAACTGCACCGCGCCACCCTCACCAGCCAGGCGCAGACCAAGCAGGGCAACCGGCGCAGCGAACACCTGCTCCGGGAGGCGGAGCTGTGGGCGGCCACCGCGGCCGTGCGCACCGGTTTCCCCTACCCGTACGAGGAGCTGGACCGGATCTGGAAGACGGTGCTGCTGCACCAGTTCCACGACATCCTGCCCGGCTCGTCCATCGCCTGGGTGCACCGGGAGGCCCGGCAGACGTACGCACGCCTGGCCGCTGAACTGGAGGAGATCGTCGGAGCCGCCCAGCGGGCGCTGGCCGGTGCGGGCACCGGGACGACGGAACTCGTCTTCAACGCGGCTCCGCACCCGCGGAACGGGGTGCCCGCGGGCGGTGCGGGCCCGGTGGCCCCCCGCGGAGCCACTTCCGTGGTGAGGTCACGGCCCGACGGCGGCCACGTCCTCGACAACGGTCTGCTGCGGATCGAGGTCGACGCCCGGGGCCTCGTCGTCTCGGCGTACGACCTGCGCGCCGACCGCGAGGCCGTGGCGCCGGGCGGGGCCGCGAACCTGCTCCAGCTCCACCCCGACCTGCCGAACAAGTGGGACGCGTGGGACGTGGACGAGTTCTACCGCAACACGGTCACCGACCTGACCGACGCCGAGGAGGTCGTGCCCGGCGAGGACGGCGAGTCGGTGCGGATCGTCCGCGCCTTCGGGTCCTCCCGCGTCGTCCAGGTGCTGTCGCTCGCGCCGGGGGAGCGGCGGCTGGTGATCGACACCGAGGTCGACTGGCACGAGACGGAGAAGTTCCTCAAGCTCGCCTTCCCGCTGGACGTGCACGCCGAGCGGTACGCCTCCGAGACCCAGTTCGGGCACGTCCACCGGCCCACGCACACCAACACCTCCTGGGAGGCCGCCCGCTTCGAGACCTGCGCGCACCGGTTCGTGCACGTCGAGGAGGTCGGGTGGGGCGTGGCGATCGTCGACGACTCGACGTACGGGCAGGACGTGACCCGTACGGTACGGGCCGGCGGCGGCCCCGGCGACCGGGGTACGACCACCACCGTGCGGGTGTCCCTGCTGCGCGCCCCGCGTTTCCCCGACCCCGAGACCGACCAGGGCGTGCACCGCTTCCGGCACGCGCTGGTCCCGGGCGCGGGCATCGCGGACGCGGTGCGCGAGGGGTGGCGGATCAGCCTGCCGGAGCGGCGGGTGACGGGCGGTGCCGCGGAGGTGGCCCCGCTGGTCTCCGTCGACCACGACGCGGTGGTCGTCACGGCGGTCAAGCTCGCCGACGACGGCAGCGGCGACGTGGTCGTCCGCTTCCACGAGGCGCACGGCGGCCGGGCGCGGGCCACCCTCACGGCCGGGTTCGAGGTCGCGGACGCCACGGTGACCGACCTGCTGGAACGCCCGCTCCCGGACGCCCCCGCACCGGAGGCGGACGGCGACCGGATCGCCGTACGGCTGCGGCCGTTCGAGCTGGTGACGCTGCGGCTGCGGCGCGGTTAGCCGCGGCTCAGCCGTCCAGTTGCGCGCGCAGCCACTCCTCCACCTCGCCCACGTGCGCGGCCGCCGCCGCGCGGGCCGCCTCCGGGTCGCGGGCGGCCAGGGCGCGGTGGATGGCCGCGTGCTCGCGGCGGGTGCGGGCGAAGGCGCCCTCCTCCCGGTGGCCGCGCCGGATCCGGGCGCGGAACGTGCGCGAGGACAGGCCGTCCAGGATCGCGGCCATGGTCCCGTTGCCCGCGGCCGCGGCGATCTCGCGGTGGAAGGCGAGGTCGTGGACGAGGATCTCCTCGGGGTCGTCGGTGGCGTTCATCGCCGCCAGATGCCCTTCCACCGCCGCGAGCCCCTCGTCCGTGATGCGCGCCGCGGCCAGCGCGGTCGCCGTCGACTCCAGGACGCGGCGCACCTCCAGCAGTTCGACCAGCCGGGGGCCGCGGGACAGGCCGGCCACCACGCCGAAGGTCTCCAGCAGGTCGCCGGCCTCCAGCCGGGTCACGTAGATGCCCGAGCCGTGCCGCGCCTCCAGCACCCCCAGCACCGTGAGCGCGCGGATCGCCTCGCGCATCGAACTGCGGGAGATGCCGAGCTGCGCCGCCAGCTCCCGCTCGGTCGGCAGCCGCTGCCCCGGCTCCAGCAGACCCTCGCCGATCATCGCCTTGATCCGCTCGATGGCGCGCTGCGTCACGGTGCCCTTCCGCGGGGCTGTCTCCTTCACGCCACTCCTTCGTCCACCGGGTGCGCCGCAGTTTAACCGGGGTTGTGGTCCGACCACTTAGGCCGTATCGCCGTGAGAACCGCGCCCGAGGGTGTTGTGACAGCCAAGTGGTCTGATAAGTATGCGTCAGTTCACGTCCGGCCCGTCACCCACCGAAAGGCCCGCCGTGCCTTTGACGTCCGCCCGTGTCACCGCGGTCGACACCCACGACATCCGCTTCCCGACCTCGCGCGAGCTCGACGGCTCCGACGCGATGAACCCGGACCCCGACTACTCGGCCGCGTACGTCGTGCTCCGTACGGACGCGGTCGGCGGGCCGGGGCAGCGAACCCTGGCCGGGCACGGCTTCACCTTCACCATCGGGCGCGGCAACGACGTCCAGGTCGCGGCGATCGACGCACTGCGCGGCCACGCCCTCGGCCGGTCCGTCGACGAGCTGTGCGACGACCCGGGCTCCCTCTACCGGGACCTGGTCGGGGACAGCCAGCTGCGCTGGCTCGGCCCGGAGAAGGGCGTGATGCACATGGCGATCGGCGCGGTCGTCAACGCGGTCTGGGACCTGGCCGCCCAGCGCGCCGGGAAGCCCCTGTGGCGGCTGCTGGCCGAGGCCGACCCCGAGTGGCTCGTCCGCCAGGTCGACTTCCGGTACCTCACCGACGCGCTCACCCCCGAGGAGGCGCTGGAGCTGCTGCGGCGGGGCCGCAAGGGCGCCGCGGAGCGCACCGCCCGGCTGCTCGAGCGCGGCTACCCCGCCTACACCACCTCCCCCGGCTGGCTCGGCTACAGCGACGAGAAGCTCACCCGGCTGGCCGCCCGGGCCGTCGCCGACGGCTTCACCCAGATCAAGCTGAAGGTGGGAGCCGACCTCGACGACGACGTACGGCGCTGCCGCGTGGCCCGTTCCGCGGTCGGCCCCGGTGTCCGCATCGCCGTCGACGCCAACCAGCGCTGGGACGTCGGCGAGGCGATCCGCTGGGTGCGGGCCCTAGCCGAGTTCGAGCCGTACTGGATCGAGGAGCCCACCAGCCCCGACGACGTGCTGGGCCACGCCGCGATCCGGCAGGCGGTCGCCCCCGTCAAGGTCGCCACCGGGGAACACGCCCAGAACCGCGTCGTGTTCAAGCAGCTCCTCCAGGCGGGCGCCCTGGACGTGCTGCAGATCGACGCGGCGCGCGTCGGCGGCGTCAACGAGAACCTGGCGATCCTGCTGCTCGCGGCGGAGTTCGGGGTCCCCGTCTGCCCGCACGCGGGCGGGGTCGGCCTGTGCGAACTCGTGCAGCACCTGTCCATGTTCGACTACGTGGCGCTGTCCGGGACCACCGAGGACCGGGTCGTGGAGTACGTCGACCACCTGCACGAGCACTTCACCGAGCCGGTCGTGGTCCGTGGCGGCCACTACGCGGCCCCCACCGCGCCGGGCTTCTCGGCCGCCATGCGGCCGGAGTCCGTCGCGGAGTACACGTACCCGGGCGGGACCTTCTGGGCCGCCGACGCCGAGACCCGGAAGGGGCACGCGGTATGAGCGACTTCGAGGGGCTGCGGGCCCTGGTGACGGGCGGCGCCTCCGGCATCGGGCGGGCCACCGCGGAACTGCTGGCCGCACGCGGTGCCCGGGTCGCCGTCCTCGACCTGGACCCGTCACCGGTGGGGAAGCCGCTGCTGGCGTACCGTGCCGACGTCACCGACGACACCTCGGTGCGCGGGGCGGTGGCCGCCGCCACCGCCGCGCTCGGCGGGCTGGACGTCCTGGTCAACAACGCCGGGGTCGGCGCGCAGGGCACCGTCGAGGACAACGACGACGCCGAGTGGCACCACGTCTTCGACGTCAACGTCCTCGGCATGGTCCGCACGGCCCGCGCCTGCCTGCCGCTCCTGCGCCGGTCCGCGCACGCGGCGATCGTCAACACCTGCTCGATCGCGGCCACCGCCGGCCTGCCGCAGCGCGCCCTCTACAGCGCGACGAAGGGGGCGGTGCACTCGCTCACCCTCGCCATGGCCGCCGACCACCTCCCCGAGGGCGTCCGCGTCAACTGCGTCAACCCCGGCACCGCGGACACCCCGTGGGTCGGCCGGCTGCTGGACGCGGCCGACGACCCGGCCGCCGAACGCGCCGCGCTTCAGGCCCGCCAGCCCACCGGCCGCCTGGTCACGGCCGAGGAGGTGGCGGGCGCCATCGCCTACCTGGCGAGTCCGCTGTCCGGTGCCACCACCGGCACGTCCCTCGCGGTCGACGGTGGCATGCACGGCCTGCGGCCGCGCCCGGCGGCGGCCCGGTGAACCGGCTGGGCCGCAGCCGTGTCGAGGTCAGCGCGCTCGGCTTCGGCGCCGCCGCGATCGGGGGCCTGTACACCGAGGTCGGCGAGGAGCAGGCGCGGGAGGCCGTGCGGGCCGCGTGGCAGCGGGGCGTCCGCTACTTCGACACCGCCCCGCACTACGGGCTGGGCCGGTCCGAACGCCGCCTCGGCGCGGCCCTGCGCGAGCACCCCCGCACCGCCTACACGGTCTCCACCAAGGTGGGCCGCCGCCTGGAACCCTCGGACGCCGGCGGTGACGACCTGGCCCACGGCTTCGCCGTCCCCGCCACGCACCGCCGGGTGTGGGACTTCGGCGCCGACGGCGTCCGGCGCACCCTGGAGGCCGCCCTCGAACGGCTCGGCCTGGACCGCGTGGACGTCGTCTACCTGCACGACCCCGACGACCACGCCGAACAGGCCTTCAGGGAGGGCTATCCGGCCCTGGAGCGGCTGCGCGGCGAGGGCCTGGTCGGTGCGATCGGCGCGGGCATGAACCAGACGGCGATGCTCACCCGGTTCGTCCGCGACACCGACGTCGACGTGGTGCTGTGCGCGGGCCGCTACACCCTCCTCGACCACCGGGACGCGCTGGCCGGCCTGCTGCCCGCGGCCCTGGAACGGGGCGTGTCCGTGGTCGTCGGCGGCGCCTTCAACTCGGGCCTGCTGGCGGACCCGCGGCCCGGCGCCCCGTACGACTACGCGTCCGCCCCGGCGGAACAGCTGGAGCGGGCGCTGCGCATGAAGGACCTCGCCGAACGCCACGGCACGACCCTGCGCGCCGCCGCGCTCGCCTTCCCCGCCGCCCACCCGGCCGTGGCGAGCGTGCTCGTCGGGGCCCGCTCGGCGGCCGAGGTCCGGGACTGCGCCGAGCAGTTCGCGTCCCCGGTGCCCGCGGGCCTCTGGCGGGCGCTGCGGGAAGAGGGACTGCTGGCCGAGGAGGCACCGGTACCCGCGTCCGCGTCCGAGGGGGCGTCATGAGGGTGGACGCCCACCACCACGTGTGGGACCTGTCCGTGCGCGACCAGGACTGGATCACCGGGCCGGCGCTCGCCCCGCTGCGCCGGGACTTCGGCGTCGCGGACCTCGAGCCGCTCGCCCGGGCGGCCGGGGTGGAGCGCACCGTGCTCGTCCAGACGGTCACCGTGCCGGAGGAGACACCGGAGCTCCTGGCGCTCGCGGCGGAGCACGAGCTGATCGGCGCGGTGGTCGGCTGGACCGACCTGACGAGCCCCGGCGTGACCGACGAGCTGGACCGCCTGCGCGCGCTGCCCGGCGGCCGGTACCTCAGGGGCGTCCGCCACCAGGTGCAGGGCGAGCCCGACCCGCGGTGGCTGCTGCGGGACGACGTGCTCGAAGGGCTGGCCGCCGTGGCCGCGGCCGGCCTCGTGTACGACCTGGTGGTCCTGGACCACCAGCTCCCGGCCTGCCGGGAGGCCGCCGCCGCCGTGCCCGGGCTGACCTTCGTCCTCGACCACCTGGGCAAACCGCCCGTCGCGAGCGGTCGGCTGGAACCGTGGGCGTCGTCCGTCCGTGACCTCGCCGCCCTGCCCAACACGGTCTGCAAGCTGTCGGGCCTGGTGACCGAGGCCGACCGGGACACCTGGTCGGCGGCGGAGCTGCGGCCCTACGCGGACACCGTGCTGGACGCCTTCGGGCCCGACCGGCTGATGTTCGGCTCGGACTGGCCGGTGTGCACGCTGGCCGCACCGTACGGCCGGGTCGTGGACGTCACGACGGAGCTCGTCGCGGAGCTGGACGCGCACGAGCGCGCCCGCGTCCTCGGCGGGACGGCGGCCCGCGTCTACCGCCTGTGATCCGCCGCCGGTCCGCTCAGCCGGGTGGGCGGCAGGAACTCCCGTACGTACGTCCGCTCCCAGTACGCCCCGGTGTCGCGCCGCTCCCGCCGGGTCGTGAAGCGGTAGCGGTACAGCCGGGCGCGGACGTGGCGCGGCGGGGCGTCCGGCGGGAACGGGGAGCGGCGCAGCAGCCGCAGCGTGTCCCGGTCGCCCTCCAGCAGCCGCTCCACCAGGGCCCCGAACCAGGCGCCGGCGTACCCGGGGGAGAGCGCAGCGAACCACATCAGCCAGTCGAGCCGCAGGTGGTACGGCGCGTACTGGCGCGGCCGGCGCCGCACGTCGCCCGGCTTCCCCTTGAACTCGTACTCCCGCCAGTCCCCGTCCTCCCGCGGCACCTCGTCCGCCGTCCCCTCGATCACCACCTCGTGGCGGACGCGGCTGACGCTGCCGAAGGCCCCGTAGGTGTTGACCAGGTGCAGCGGGTCGAAGGAGCGGTTCATGACCTGGCGGCGGGAGAGCATGTTGCGGACCGGCCGGTAGCTCAGGCCCACGAGGAGCGCGGCGACGGCGAGGACCACGACCTCGTACCAGAGCGGCGCCGCGGTGGGCACGTCCGCGGGCGCGGTGCCGCCGTAGTCCACCACCGGCAGGGCCAGCACGATGGTGAGCCAGTTCAGCCAGGCGAAGTTGCCCGACAGGACCAGCCACAGCTGGGTGACGGCCATCAGCGCGGCGGCGGCCGTCGCGACCGGCTGCGGGGCGAAGAGGAGGAAGGGCACGGCGAGCTGGGTGACGTGGTTGGCCGCGACCTCGACCCGGTGCAGCGGCTTCGGCAGGTGGTGGAAGAGGCGGCTCAGCGGGCCCGGCATCGGCTGGGTCTCGTGGTGGTGGTCCAGACAGGTCAGCTTCCGCCAGCACGCGTCGCCCCGCATCTTGATCAGCCCGGCGCCGAACTCCACCCGGAACAGCAGCCAGCGCAGCAGGAACAGCATCACGACCGGCGGCGCGACCTCGTCGTTGCCGAGGAACACCGCGAGGAAGCCCACCTCCAGCAGCAGGGACTCCCAGCCGAACGCGTACCAGGTCTGCCCCACGTTCATGACCGACAGGTAGAGCAGCCACGGCACCAGCCACAGCAGCATGCCGCCCCACAGCGGGAGCAGCGAGTCGGCGCCCGCGAGCAGCGCCACCGACACCGCGACGCCCGCCCACGCCCACAGCGCGAAGAAGCGGTCCGAGTAGTGCCAGTGGAAGACGCTGGGCGCCCGGCGGAAAGGGACCCGCGCCGTGAACCGGGGGACCGGCAGCATGCCGCGCTCGCCGAGAAGCGCGCGGAACTGCAGCGCCGCGCCCAGGAACGCCACGAGGTACACGGCGGCCAGCGCCCGCTGGAACACCAGCCGGCTCGTCCAGTAGTCGGGTGCGGTGAACCACTCCATGGCCGGAACCCTTCCTGACGCCATTGTGGCTCCGGATGGCGGTGTACGCACCGGGTGGCACCCTGGACGTATGCCGGAACTGCCCGAGGTCGAGGCGCTGCGGGACTTCCTGGACGAACATCTCGTCGGCCGGGAGGTCGTCCGGGTGCTGCCCGTCGCGATCAACGTCCTCAAGACGTACGACCCGCCCGTCATGGCGCTGGAGGGCCGGACGGTGACGGCGGTGCACCGGCACGGCAAGTTCCTCGACCTCGACACGGGCGGCCTGCGCCTCGTCACCCACCTCGCCCGCGCGGGCTGGCTCCAGTGGCGCGACCGCCTGCCCGACACGCCGCCGCGCCCCGGCAAGGGCCCCCTGGCGCTGCGCGTCGCCCTCGCGGGCGGTGCGGGTCTCGACCTCACCGAGGCCGGCACCCAGAAGCGGCTCGCCGTGTACGTCGTGGGGGACCCGCTCGACGTCCCCGGAGTGGCGGACCTCGGCCCCGACCCCCTCGCCGACGACTTCGACGAGCCCCGCTTCGCCGCCCTGCTCACCGGGGAGCGCCGCCGGATCAAGGGCGCCCTGCGCGACCAGGGCCTGATCGCGGGCGTCGGGAACGCCTACAGCGACGAGATCCTGCACGTCGCCAGGATGTCACCGTACAAACTGGCCGCCTCGCTGACCGAGGAGGAGGTGCACCGGCTGTACGAGGCGCTGCGCACCACCCTCGCCGAGGCCGTGGAGCGGTCGCGGGGGCTGGCCGCGGGCCGGCTGAAGTCGGAGAAGAGGAGCGGGCTGCGGGTGCACGGACGCACCGGGGAGCCCTGCCCGGTGTGCGGGGACGCCATCCGCGAGGTCGCCTTCCACGACTCCTCGCTCCAGTACTGCCCGACGTGCCAGACGGGTGGGAAGTTGCTCGCGGACCGCAGGATGTCGCGGCTGCTCAAGTAGGGCGGGGCGACGCGTGGCGCGGGAGCGGGTCAGCTCCCCGGCCGCCGCCAGGGCGAGACCAGGGTCAGCAGCCGTTCCCCGTCCGCCGTGCGCACCTCGAAGTGGTCGATGTCCCCGCGCCGCATCGCCGCCCCGCCGTGCATGCCGGCGGGGTCGCCTGCGGGGCCGGGCGCCGTCCAGGTCGCCACGGTCTCCTCCGACCCGTCCTCGCCGATCGCGAGGAGCAGGCAGGAGCGTGGCCCCGAGGCGTCCTTGACCTGGAGGTCGATCGCGCTGCCCCAGTCCCGGTCCTCGGCGCGGACCTCGGCCCACACGCCCGATCCGGTGTCGGTCGCCGCGACGGTCTCCGGCTGTCCGTCGGCCCGGGCGACGACCGCGACCGCGGGGCCGCCCACCGCGAACACCGCGACGGCGGCGACCGCGAACAGGGACCGCCGGCGCACCGTGCGCCGCCGCACGGCGACCTCGTCGAGCAGCCGGTCCAGCAGCCGCGGCCCCGGGCCCGCGAAGGGGTGCACGGCACGCGGTGTGGCCCGCCGGTACAGCATCAGCTGCCGGGCGGCGGCCCCGAACTCGGCGACCTGCACCGCGCACCGGGGGCAGGTGCCCAGGTGGTCCTCGAAGCGGAACGCGTCCACCTCGTCCAGCACGCCCAGGGCGTAGGCGCCGACGTCGCGATGACGATCCTGGGACCACATGGCAATTCCTCGGGCCGGTGTTGCGGTGGGGACAGCTTCTTGCCCCCACCGGTACGGACCCGGCCCGGGAATCATTCAAGCGCCGGACGGAATGCCGATGGTGGGATTCGGAGCCCTCCGGCCCGCGGATTGCCCCGGCCCGGAAAAAGGCCGGAACCGTGCGGGAGCCGGTCCGGGACCGCACGGAAGCCGGGCCGGGACCGGCGCCGGACCGGCCCCCGGGGCCGGACCGCCACCCGGACCGGCCCCGCCCGCACCGGCCCGGAGCCGGTGCGGGCGGAAGGTCAGAAGAGGTGGATGGCCAGGTGGCCCAGGGGCAGCCCGAGCCGCCAGGCCGGGGTCCACACCTTCGGGCCGTCGTCCTCGTCCGGAACGGGACCGTCGCCCGGTACCGCGTCCAGGTCGGGGGCGAGCAGCTCGGTCTCCCGCAGCCACCGCCAGGTCGCGACGGCCAGGTCCAGGTCCGGGGAGGAGCCGCCCGGACCGTCCGCGTCGGTGGTGAGCCGCTCCATGCGGGTCCGCACCCAGTCCTGCCAGTGCTGGTCGTACGCGGTCAGCGACAGCCAGGTCTCCAGCTGGGTGACGACCCGGATGCCGGAGAGCTCGCCGTGGGTGTCGGCGAGGAAGATGGTCAGTGCCAGGGCGTCCCGTCCGGCGCGGAACTCGAAGGACGTCGGCGGCATCAGGTCGCCGGTCCGCAGCAGCTCGTCGGCGATGTACTCGGCGTAGAACCAGGCCATGGGGACGACCAGTCCCTCGCCGCCCGGGCCGTCCGTGCTCTCTTGGCCTCTGTGCAGCATCCCTTCCTGCCTTCCTCCGTGCGTGCGCGTCGCCCGGTCCGGGCGGGGCCCCGGTCCGGAACACGGCTGAAGACAGACGATTGCTCAATCCGGGCCCCCGGCGAGGCGCTTTGCCGAGCTTTGACCCGGACGTGTGTTTCACCGCAGGTCGGCCGTATAGCCGGGAAGCACCCGGCGCAGGGCGCGCAACGCGTAGTACGCACGGGACTTGACCGTGCCCGCGGGGATGCCGAGTACCTCCGCCGCCTCCGCCACGCTCGCGCCCTGGAAGTACACCAGCACCAGCACGTCACGGTGCTCGGGAGTGAGGGTCCGCACGGCGCGCCGTACGTCGAGGGCGGCGGCGGACCGCTCGGCGTGATCGCCGCACACCCGGGCGCTCTCCAGCACCGCGTCCCCGACCTCGGCGGGTCTGGCCTGCCGCGCCCGCCGCGCGTCGATGGCGAGCCGCCGCCCCACGGTCAGCAGCCAGGGGCGTACGGAGGTGAAGTCGTCCGCGCGGAGCGCTTCGGGGTGCTGCCAGGCGCGTACGAGCGTCTCCTGCACCAGGTCCTCGGCGCGCTGCCGGTCCCCGTCGGAGAGGCGCAGCATGAGGGCGAAGAGGGGCCGGCCGTGCTCCCGCTGCAGTGCGGCCAGCTCGTGCTCGGCGGTCGTCCCGTGGGTGATCGTGGTTCCGGCCGTCATGGCCGTATGGGACCGCAGGGCTCCGGTCGGGGACAGGGCGCGGACGGCGCTCTGCGACGGACGGTCGAACGCGTCGATGAACGGTTCGGTGAACGGTTCCCTCCGGTCACCGCCCGGGGCGTCCCGCAACAGGCCCTAGGGCACCACCGTCACCGGCCAGCGTCCCGCCTTCACCAGGCGGACCGCGACGGAGCCGACGATCCGGTGGCCGGCCTGCTCGGACGCGCCCACCACGACCGCGTCCGCCGTCAGCTCGTCCGCGGCCGTCACCAGCCCGTTGTAGGGGTCGCCGCGGAACGTGTGGAACTCCCAGCGCACGTCGAAGGCGCCCCTGACCCGCTCGGTGGCCTCCCGGATCTCCGCGATCAGCTCCTCGGCGATCTCGTCGGTGACCTGGGCGACGGGTGCGCCGAACGCCGCGCCCGCCGTCGCCACCGGCTGCACGTAGACGACGGCCAGCAGCGCGTGCTGCCGCCGGGCCAGACCGGCCGCGTAGGCCGCCGCGCGGAAGGAGGGCTCGGAGCCGTCCACCCCGACGAGGATCACCTTCGGTCCGTCCGTGCCCCGTTCGAACTGGTGTGAGTGCTGCTGCGTCACGGCTGTGAGGCTATCCGAACCCGCACACCGGGGCGTACCGGGGGCGGCCGCGCTGTCATCCACGGCCGGCACGGCCACGGCGCTGCTCCCATCGGGTGCTTTCCCGGCCCGGCTCCATGTCGCTGGGGCGCGCCGGACCTCCGCTGCGCGACTGATGGTGCATGACGAAGGATCAGATGGTCACACGGCGCCGGTTGCTGACGGCCTCGGCCGCCGCCCTCGGGGCGGCCGGCGCCGCGGGCGCCGCGGCGCTGCTCACCGGCGAACGGACCCCGGTCCGGGCACCGGTGCGGGCCTCG
>NZ_JAVRHI010000015.1:0-52978 GCF_034105845.1 Streptomyces sp. CRN 30
CGAGCCGCCCCCGGTGCCGGTGCTGGGCGGCGTCCTCGCGCACGGGCCGCACCCACACCCCGGCGCCCAGCGGTTCGGCGACGGCCGACGGGCCCACCGGACGGGGGCGGTCGGGCAGGTACCCGTCCCACGCCGGACGCGGGAAGCGGCGCGAGAGGTACCGGGTCTCACCGTGCGGCGCGCACCGCACCCATCCCCGGCCCCGGTCGGCGCCGATGAACAGCGTGCCGCCCGCGGAGGGACGCACGATCCCGTCGGGTACCACCACGGGCTGCCCGAGCCGCCGCGCCAGCCGGCGTCCCGCGGGCGCGGCGCCCTGCGCGGGCGTCCGGCCGAACACCACCCGCAGCCCGGCGAGTCCGACGGGCACATGCAGGCCCAGCGCCTCCTCCACCGGGTCCAGCGGCGCGTACGGCGGCAGGTCCACCACCACCAGCGTGTACTCGGGGTCGGCGGCCAGCCCGGCGGCGAACAGCAGTGACTGGCGGTCGGCGCCGGCGGCCGGATGCACCAGCCAGGCGTTCCCCACCCGCCGCACCCCGTACGGCTCGGCGACCGTCATCAGCGAGGTCACGCCCCCGGAAGCGGGATCGGGAGCGGGAGTGGGATCGGGAGTGGGATCGGGAGTGGGATCGGTCGGGACGGTCTCCGGGGGCGGTGCCGGGCGGTTCCGCGACGGCCGCCAGGGCCGTCTCCGGCCGGCCGTGCCGCCGCCGTCCCGGTTGCTCATGCGCGGCATCTCCGTGCTCGTACTGAGGTGCTCGTCCTGCGTGCTGACTGCGTGCTGACTGCGTGCTGGAACCCCGCTGTCCGGGTCGGGTCGATCATAGGAAGAACAGGCATCGCCGGCCGTGTCCCCGCCCGCGCGGGAAGGGACTGTGCCCCTCCGTGCACGGACGGCCGTCACGACTTGTGCGCGGCGGGCAGCCGCAGCCAGATCTCGAAGTGGCCCGAGCCCACGGAGGTCCGGTACGTCAGGGCGCTCGCCAGCCGGTAGCGGCCGGTGGCCCGCATCTCCCGGCGGACCAGGGTCTGCACGTCGCCGGGCCGGTCGGACCAGTCGAGGACGACCCCGTCGAAGTAGCCGTCCTGGACGGCGGCCCGGTAGCCCTCCGGGCCGCTCAGGTGTCCCTCGTCCTCGCGGCCCGCGTAGTCGATGTAGAAGATCGACGTCCACAGGGTGTAGTCCGTCAGACCCTGGTCGGAGAGGTAGTAGACCGGGCCCTCGTGCGGCTGGCCGAGCCACTTCTGGCCCGGCCGGACGTTCTTCGCCAGTTCCGGGATCAGGTACTTGGTGTCGGGCCACACCCCGTAGTTCTCCGCGGACTGCGACATGCCGAAGGTGAGTGCCAGCACGCCGACGGCGATGACCGCCTGCGGGAACCGGACGTGCGCGCCCATCAGCCGGGACAGGCCCACCCCGGCCATCGGCGCGGCGAACAGCAGCCCGTACCCGATGTGCTTGTGCAGCGAGATGCTGGTCTGGAGGTGCATCTGGTAGGCGGGGGCCAGCAGCGCCGTGCCCGTCAGGACGACACCCAGCGCGAGCCGCCACCCACGCGGTGGCGTGTCCCCGGTCCGGTGGCCGGGGATCTCGCCGAGGCCGTGTCGCCGGGTGTGCAGCACCGTGCCCAGGCAGGCCAGCGCGAACAGCGTCCCGCCCCACCGGACACTGTCCCGGACCAGCAGCCCTACCGACGTGGTGCCGTGTGCCCGTTCGGTCGTGGTCGACTGGATCGCCTGGAGGTAGTCCGTGCTCACCAGGCCGATACCGAGCAGCACCACCGTGCCCGCCGTGAACACCGCGCCGCGCCGCACCGCCTCCCGCGCGCCGAGCCGCCGGTACGCCACCAGCATCAGCAGCAGTGCCAGCGTCGGCAGGTACAGCGCCGAGGCGTACTTCACGCCCACCGTGAGCGCGGCCACCCCGGACGCGGCGAGCGGCAGCGCCCAGTGACCGGTGGCGTGCCGCACGAGCAGCCAAGCCGTCACCGCCAGCAGGAACAGCGCCATCGCGTCGTACGTGGCGAAGTTGCCGAGGAACAGCGTCGACTGGGCGACCGCGAAGACGCCGGCCGCGAGCAGCGCTGACCGCTCGTTGAAGAGCATCCGGGTCAGCGAGTACAGCAGCGTCGTCGCGCCCAGCATGCACGCGAGGCTGACCAGCCGTACGCCGGTCAGTCCCGCCGCGGAGTCCACCCACGCGGCGAGCACCGGGTACAGCGCGGCCGACCCGGAGAAGTACGTGTCGAAGCCGCCGTAGTCGGGGGCCCCGTGGAACAGGTGGTCGATCATGGCGTGCCCGGCGTACACGTACAGCGCCTCGTCCTCGAATGCGCTGTTGTGCAGCCGCAGCGACAGCACCGCCTGCGCCAGCAGCAGACAGGCCAGCAGCACCCGGCTCACCCGGGTGCGGCGCGGCGAGGGCGCCGCGGACCAGCCGCGGTCGGGGACCCGGCCGAGCACCCAGTCGGCGCGGGTGATCTCGTCGAAGGTGTACCCGGGGGCGGGCTGCGGCCCGCGTGCCACCGGCACGCGCAGCCGCAGGGTGGTCTCGGGGTCGTACCCGGTCTTGGTGTACCCCGTCTCGGAGGCGTTCCCCGTCTCGGAGGCGTTCCCCGTCCCGGGGGTGTTCCCCGTCCCGGTCCCGGGGGCGTTCCCCGTCCCGGGGGTGTGCCCCGAGACCGGGGCCGGGTATTCCTCGGTGGTGGTCATGGGCGCCTCACGTCAAAGCCGAACCGCGGGTCGGCGACACCGCGCCGGAACGCGTCCAGCGCCCCGGTGCCGCTGTCGATCCGCCAGTCGGTGCGGTCGGCCGCGTCCAGCCAGACGAAGCCGACCACGTCGTCACGGGTGGCCACGGCCCGGGTCAGTTCCCGCACGACCGCGGCCTTGCTCCCGCCGGGCGGCGCGGCCGTCTCCGCGACCAGGACCGGCGCCCGGGTGAAGGCCCGCGCCTCCTTCACCACGGTGCCGAAGAGCCCGTCGAAGGTGTGTGGTCCCTTGCGGGGGTAACGCCCCACCGGGCCGAGCCAGTCGGCGTACGCGTCGCCCGGCCAGTACGGCTCCAGCGCCACCTCCGGCCGCGCGGTCACCGTCGGGCTCCACACCCACACCACGTTCGACACCCCCGTGTCCTGGAACAGGTCGTGGACGCGCCGCCACGCGGCGACGAACTCCCCGGCGCTCGCCGCGCGCGTGCCCCACGGCCGGTCGCGTTCGTTGAAGCCGGGCGCGAAGGCCAGCGCCACCGGCACGTTCAGGTCCCGGACGGTCGCGGCGGTCCGCCGTATCCCGCCGTCGTCCCCGCCCGCCGCGATCCGGCGCAGCGTCCGTCCGCTCGGCTCCCAGGCGAGGTACGGCAGCATCCGCTGCCGCCACACCGCCGCGACCCGGTCCGCGGGGAACTCCTCGTCCCAGGAGAAGCGCTGCGCCAGCAGGTTGGGCGCCTTGCCCGCCTTCCGCGACCACAGGTCCAGGTAGCCGGGGGTCACCGACGCCCCGGCGAAGGAGACACCGAGGTACTTGTGGCCGCCCCGGGGCCGGATCAGCCACGTCACGTCGAACGGCACGTACGGCGCCGTCCGCCCCTCCGCACCCTCCCCGCCCGCGCCGATCGGCGCGGTACGGCTCGGCGCGCAGCCCGCGGTGGCCGTCGAGGCCATGGTGGCGAGCGCCCAGCGCAGTATCCCCCGGCGGCCCGGCGGGGTCATACGAGAACCCCCCGGGCCGTGGGTGCGTCGGCCTCCTCGGTCTCCTCCGGCCTGGGCACGATCACCACGCGGAGCACGGCCGCCGCGTAGAACAGCCCCGATGCCAACGGCAGTGCGAAGTCCTCCGGCACCATCGTGGCCATCCGCCACAGGGCCGCCCCGACCCACAGCGCGGTCGCCGGCACCGTCCACGTCCACAGGCCGATCCACAGCCGCCGCGTGTTGTCGCGGCGCGCGCCGCCCGAGCCCGTGGGCTGCCAGCCCATCGCCCGGCCGCGCACCACGTCCCAGATCGCGAACAGGTGCGACCAGCTGTACAGCACCCGCGCCGCCCACGCCTCCAGCCGGTACGGGGCCCGGTGCCACAGCGGGTACACGAGGACCAGGTAGACCACTCCGGGGAGCAGCAGCCGCATGTCGGTGAACTTCACCTGCTCCGGGAAGAACAGCAGCAGCACGCATACGATCAGTGGCCCGGTGAACAGGATCAGCGCCGACTCGATGTAGTAGACGAACCCGGACACGTAGCACAGGCGGCTCGCGAACCGCATCCGCACCTTCCAGAACTCCTGGACGCTGCCCAGCATGCTCATCGACGCCATGCACCACCGGTACTGCTGGTTGTAGTACGCGCCGACGGTGTCCGGACAGAGCCCGGTCGCCAGCGCCAGCGGCACGTACCTGAGGTCCCAGCCGCGCGCCCGCAGGTCGAAACCGGTGTGCATGTCCTCGGAGTGCTCGATCAGACTGGTGCCGCCGATCTCCGCGAGCGCCGTACGCCGGTACACGGCGCACGAGCCGACGCAGATCGAGCCGTCGCTGCGCTGCCGTGACACCTGCACCGACCGGTAGAACAGCTCCTGCACCGCGCCCGCGCCGCGCTCGATCCAGTTCTGCTGGTCGAGGACGCGGAAGTACTGCGGTGACTGCACGATCCCGAGACGCGGATCGGCGTCCATGTACGGCAGCAGCTCGGCGAGCAGGTCGGTGCGCGGCACGAAGTCCGCGTCCAGGATCAGGATGAACTCGCTGTCGGAGTGGGCGAACCCGTGCCGCAGGTTGCCCGCCTTCTTGAACCAGCCCCGGTCCGGCCGCACCAGGTACCGGAAGCCGAAGTCCTCCGCCATGGCGGCCACTTCCGGACTGTCGGAGTCGTCCAGCACGAGGGGCACCACCTCCCCCGGGTACGCCTCCGCCAGCCGCGCCAGATGCGTCCAGGTGTTGTGCAGCACCTCGATCGGCTCGCCGCACACCGGCAGGAACACGTCGACCGACGGGTACTCCCGGGGTGCCCAGGCCCGCACCAGCGCGCGGTGCGCCCGCAGGTCGAAGCCGCGGCTGAACAGTTCGAGCCGCAGCGAGACGACGACCCCGAGCACGGACAACAGCAGCACGGGAGCGAAGAACCAGATCCACGGTCCGTGCCGCGCGGAGTCGACCTGGCTGTAGAGGACACAGGTGAAGCCCAGGAACGACGTGGTCGTCAGCAGCCAGGTGTGGCGCGCGACGTAGGCGTACTTCTCCCGGTCGTCGGGAGGGGTGGGCAGGAGCCCCGTGGGGCCGGTGTGGCGGCCGAGGGGGCCGGTGGGGGAGGCGGGGGAGGCGGGAGCGCGCACGCGGTCACGTTAGGGACGTGAGGCGCGCGGTATGCCCGTCCGGGCCGGGCACCGCCTTTCCGGACACGACGTGTGCACCGACGGACGCCGTGCCCGGCCGCCGTCCCTTCGGACAGAGTCGGCGTTCATGCGGGCAGCGGCCGCGACCTGCTGTTTCCGTCCGCGGTGCCGGTCGGGTCGACTGTCGTGACGGAACCGAACCGGACGGGTCGCGGGAGGGGTGAGCGGGTGTCCACGCCGTTCGACGAGCAGATCGAGCAACTGCAGGAGACCTACCGCGCACAGTTGGCGCAGGTCGCCGACCTCCAGCGCCGCATGCGCGAGGTGACCGGCACGGCGACCGCCAAGGCCCAGGCGATGAAGGTGACCGTGGGGCCGCAGGGCGAGCTGCTGTCGGTGGAGTTCCCCACCAACGCCTACCGCCGCATGGCCCCGAAGGAACTCGCCGACCTGCTGGTCTCCACCGTCCAGGAGGCCCGGTCCAAGGCCACCGGCGAGCTGGCCAAGGTGCTGAACCCGCACCTGCCCGACGAGGTGGAGGCCGAGCGGTTGCTCGACGGCACGGCCGACGTCGGCAAGCTCCTGCCGGCCGACCCCGCCATGCCGGACGCGGTCCGCGCGTACGTGGAACAGGGCCGCATCGCCCATGACACGGGCGACGGCCCGCGCATCGCCCACCGCTGACACCCAGCCCCGATCTTTTGGAGAGTGCACTCGTGCCGGAGATCCTGCGCGTCGACACCGACGGTCTGGAGCGGGTGGCCGCGGTCATGGAGCCGCTGGCCGAGAAGCTGCGGGTGCTCGCCGAGGGCGTCGGACGCCAGCTCAACGCGCTCGGCGACCCCGCCGGCAACGACAGCTTCGGCCAGCAGTTCAAGGGCAAGCACGATCCTTCCGCACTGCTGGTCCTGGACGGGACGACCGGCGTGGGCAAGGCGCTGACCGAGGCGCAGACGGGGCTGCGGAAGACCGCCGCCGCGTTCACGACCGCCGAACTGGAGGCCACGCGGTCCACCTCGCGGCTCGGCACCACGATCGGCGAGGGAGGCAACTCGGGCGGCGGGGGCCGCCGCTAGTGGCCGAGGTACCCGAGGCGCTGCGCTGGGCCGCGTACCTCACCGGCACCAAGCTGCCGGAGGCGGACCCCGACGGGCTGCGCCGCCAGGGCGAGATCTGGGCCGACCTGGGCCGTCAGGTCGTCTCCTTCGTCGGGGAGATCAACACCGTCAGCGCCCAGGTGCAGACGCATCTCAGCGGCGGCTCCGAGGAGGCGTTCGCCGACTACATGCGGCAGCTGAACAGCACCCTGCCGGCGCTGTCGAAAGCCGCGGACAACCTGCGGGTGATGAGCGACGACTTCGCCCTCCAGGTCGAGCACGCCACCAACCTCGTCATCGCGATGCTGTCGTGGATGCTGGTGGAACTCGCGTTCCTGATGAACTCGCTGTTCGGCATGGCCGCCATCCCCGCGGTGATCACCGGCGTGCGCCAGATCGTCCTGGCGATCCTGAAACGGCTGCTGCTGTCCGCGGCGGTGGGCACCGGTGTCATGGCCGGCCTGGAGACCCTGCTCCAGGTGATCGAGATGCTCCAGGGGCACCGTCACAACATCGACCTCAAGGCCATCGGTGACATGGCGATCGGCGGCGCGATCGGTGGCGCCGCCTTCGGCGCGCTGTCCGGCATCGGCCGGGTGGTGGCGCCGCGCGGCTCCAACACCTTCATCGGCCGGGCCGTCATCGGCGGCGCGGCGGGCGTGGTCGGCGGCGCGGCCACCAACGCGGCCATCGGCGGCGAGATGGACCTCGGCCTCGCGGCCCTGGGCGGCGCGGCGGGCGCGGCGCTCGGTTCGCCCGGAACGGGCGGGGGCCGCCGGTCGAACGGCGCGGACCCGGACGGCGCCCTCGCGGATGTGGTCAAGTCCCTGCCGGACGACGGGTCGTCCCTCGGGGGGACGGGCGCGGCGGGCGGGACGTCCGGGACGTCCGGGACGTCCGGGATATCCGGGACGTCCGGGGCGGGCGGGCAGAAGGGCACGCCGATCGCCGACTCGCTCGTGGTGACGCCGGGGAAGGGGACGGGGGGCGACGCGGCGCCGGTGTCGTCGACACCGACACCGACACCGACATCGACGTCGACGTCGACGACTGTGTCGACCGTGTCGACCGCTTCGACGGGACCGGTGGTCACCACGAGGTCCGCCGGGCCGGCGGTGGGCTCGGCGGCGAGCGCGGCCGAGGTCGGCCCCGGCGCACCGGGCGGGACGCGGGCGACCGGCGACGACGGCTCCCGCACGGCGACGAGCCCCGTCGGTACCAGTGTGTCCAGTACGGCGGGTACGGCTGAGGGGGGTCCACGGCCGACGCGGGACGGGCTCCCCGGCTTCGAGTCGGGGGCGGCACCCGAGGGCACGACGGTCCGGCCGGACGCCGGGACCGGCACACCGCCGTCCACCGCCACGGCAGGAGACGGCAGCAGGGCGGTGACCGGGTCCGGCACTCCTGACGCCGTGACGGCGCCTTCCGGTACGGGCGGTCAGGGCACCCGCGTGGCCGACACGGGCGCGGGCGCCGTCGAGTCCACGACCGGCCCGGCACCCGGCAGCGCCGGGCCGGTCCGGACCGCGGAACCGGGCGTCACGACGACGCCGGGCGCCGACACCGCGCAGCGCGCGGCCACGACGGCGGACGTCGGTGACGGCGGGTCCGTTTCCGGTACGGCCGCCGCTCCCGCCCCGGTCCGGGGCGGGGAAGCGGTCCCGGGGACCGACGCGCCGGTCCGGGCGGCTGATCCGGGTGCCGGGACCACCGGGGTGTCCGGGTCGTCCGGGATCAGCGGTGCCGCTGAGTCGTCCGGGCCGTTCGGGACCACCGGCGGGACCGGGGAACCGGTCGCCACCGGCACTGGCACCGGCACCGGCACCGGCACCGGCACCGGTACCGGTACCCCGGTCTCCGCCGCCGGGCGGGCCGACGCGGCGGCGCCCGGTCCGGTCCGGCAGGACACCTCGGCGACGTCCGCTCCCGCCGCGACCACCGCGCAGCCCCGCCCGAGCACCGCCACCCCGAGCACCGCCACTCCGGCGCCCGCCGCCCCGGGAGCCGTGCGTGCCGGTACGGGTGAGGCCGGTCCCGCGCCCGTCGTCCGTACAGATTCCACGACCGCACCGGCCGCTGCCGCACGGCCGGCCAACAGTGCGGTGAGCGGCGTGAGTTCGGGCCCGGCGGGCGGCACGGCGGCCACCGCGGGCCCCGTCCGGCCCGGTGCGGGCGACATGAGCGGCGTGTCCGGTCCGGGCCGTACCGCCGAGACGGCCACCGCACCCGATCCCCGCCCCGGCACGGGAACCACGGCCACGGCCACGCCCACGGCCACTCCCGCGCCACGACCTGGCACCGGCGCCCCCGACCCCACGGCCACCACCGCCCGTACCGTCTCGGACGCGTCGGCCCGTACCGCCCCGGGCACACCTGCCCCTCGCGCCACGGAGACCCCCGCTCCCCGTGCCACGGACACTGCCGCCCCCCGTACCACCGACACCCCCACCGCCCACACCACCGACGCCCCCACCAACCGCACCGAGACCTCGCCCCCCGGTGACCGGGGCACCGGAGCCGGGAGTGCTCGTGAGGACGCCTTGCGCTCCGCTCATGACGAGGCGGGGGTGGCCGCCGACGCCCGGCCGGGGCTCGACCGTCTCGACGGCGACGACCCCCCGGCACCCGGCGTCGCTCCCGACACCGTCGGGGGGAGGCCGGCGGAACCGTACGTCTTCCGGGGCGACGACCCGGAACTCGCGGGCCGTTGGCGGGAGGCGCAGGACGCCGTCGTGGGTGACCACCGCACCCGGTTCGAGGTCGAGCAGGAGGCGCACCGGCGGGTGCGGGAGGCGTTCGACGCCCATCTGGGCAATCCGGAACGGGTCTTCCCCGGTCCGCACACGGCGGCCGCGCCGGACGGCAGCGGCGGCCGGACGGTCACACGGTCCGGACGCGAGACCCCGGCGGACACCGACCCCGAAAGCGCCGGCGGCGAGTCCGTGTTCGCCGCCGGTGAGGAGCCACCGTCACCCGCCGGCCGGGACGGCGGGGACGCGTGGCGGCAGGACGTCGCGTCGTGGTTCGAGGAGCGCTGGCGGCCCGACTTCGAGGCGTACCAGCGCGGCGACATCGCCCGCTCGGAGTTCGTCACGCGGTTCGACCGCCTCTCCGCCGGGCTCCGCGACGACTTCGAGATCACCGCCGCCGCACGGCTCGCGCACGACGGTGCCCTCCGGTCGTTCGACCGGCTGGCCGGTACCGGCCTCGCCCCCCTGCGGGCCGCCGACGGCGACACACCCGACACGGTGCTGGAGCGACGGCGGAAGGCGACGCAGGACGGCGACGGCGCCTACGCGCACTTCCCCGAGGAGGTGCGGGCACGCGCCCGGGACGCGTTCGCGGCGGACGCGTCACGCGAGGTGTACCGCGTCGCCGAGAGCCTGCGGGCCGACGAGGGCGACGCCTTCGAGAGCCTGGACATGAACCGGCTGCGGGACGGGTTCGACACCGGGATGCGCGAACTCGACCAGGGCCTGCGGACCCGTCTCGAACTGGAGGCGGCCGCCGACGACCTCTTCCTGCGGGCCGTGGACGCCGCCCGGGTGGAACGCCCGACGGCCCGTGGCGACGACGACGCTCCGGCCTCCTGGGTCGACCGGGCCCGCGAGGAGTTCCGCGCGGAGTTCGACGAGCTGACCCGTACCCTCCCCGGTGACGAGAACCGGATCAGCCGCCGGGCCGCCCACGACGAGTGGGTGGAGCACCGGGACGCCATGGAGACGCGGCTGGCGGACGCGCCGGGCCGCTGGACCGCCCGCCTGCGCGCCCTGGCAGTGGAGGAGGGCCTGCGCACGGAGACGGCCGAGCACGTCGGGACGGCGCGCGCGGAGTGGCTCGCCTCGAACGGGCGGGACCCGGGGGAGACCGCCGGGATCGACACGGACGCGGTCGTCGCCGGGCACCGCGCCGACCTCGCCGCCGAGGGGGAGAAGTTCCTCGGCGGACGCCGGGCCCGGGAGCTGTCCGCCGAGGACTGGCGGGCGTACTCCTTCCACATGCGGCAGGCCCAGCACCGGCTGGTCGAGGAACTCCCGGCCCGGCTGGACTTCCAGGCCGGACTGGAACGCGGCCTCGCCGAGGCGGACCTGATGGCCGACCGCCTCGACGCGGACGGACCCGGCGCGCGGCGCGCCCGCGAAGGGCTGAAGGAGGACGTCACACGCGTCTTCGGGCAACTGGCCGGCCGCGCGGACGACGGCACCTGGACGCGGGAGCGGGTGGCCGACGGCGAGACCGTCCTCTTCCGCGACTACCTGCCGCTCGCCCGGAACTCCCTCACCGACCGGGTCCGGCTGGAGTACGGCATGGAACGCGCGCTGCGCGAGGGCGGCGAACGGTTCCACGGCCTGACCGCCCACCGCAGCGAACTGACCGAACGCGCCCGGCGCCGCTTCGACGTGGCGGAGGAGACGTACGACCGCCTCGCCGACGACTTCCGGCAGGACTGGACGGACCGCTACCACGACCTCTACGGCCCCTCCGAACGGGACGTGCGCGGCTGGCTGGAGCGCGAACGCGACCACACGGACGCCTTCCGCGAGACCGTGCGCCTCGAGTGGGACGCCCTGCGGGAGGAGACGGAACGGCCGTTCGGCGCGGCGGAACGGGCCCGCGCCGACGCCGCCCGCGAGGCGGCCCGGCAGGAGAACGCCGCCTGGCGGGGCCAGGTCGTCGCCAACTTCCAGGGCTTCCTCGGCAAGAGCGCCGTACTGGAGGAACTCGCCGGACAGGCCGAGATACCGGCCGGTCAGGTCCGTACGCCGCGCGTCCTCCAGGAGTACCAGCGGGAGTTGGCGGAGCTGCGGTCGTGGTTCTCCCGCGAGTGGGACGCCGCCGCCCGCAACACCTCACCCGAGGAGGAAGCCGCCGCCCGCGACGCCCTCGGCAGCACGGCCCGGGACCGCTGGGAGACGCTGGCCCGGCAGACCCGCGAGCGCGACGAGGCGTACACGGCCCGGGACCGCGAACCGTCCTGGACCCTCGACCTCACCCGCCTGGAGATCAGCCGCACCTCGCCGGAATCCTCAGGCCCGCCCGAATCCCATGGCGGGCCTGGGACGGCGGCCCGCGGCGGCGACACCCCGGACCAGGCCCAGACGCAGCAACTGCTGAACCGGCCGGAGGAGACCCCCACCGCCGCCCGCGCCACCACCGACCCCGCCCCTGCCCCCGCGCCCCGCCCGGCCGCGGCCACCCGCGCCGCCGACGCCCCGGCCACCGAGGCGCTCGCGGACCTGCGCGACGCCGTACGGACCCGGGACCACGCCTATGGCGAGTTCGCGGCCCGCCTCACCGACCACCCCGAACTGCGTTCCCCCACCGCGGCGGACCGCGTCACCGCCGTACGGGAGGCGTTCGCCGACGCCTGGACCGAGGACCGTACCGCCGGACCGGCCGGCCTCACCCCCGGCCGCACCCGCGCCCTGGAGGACCTCGCCGCGCGCCTGCAGTCGGTCCGGGCCGACCTGGCCGCGCGCGGCCGGAGCCGCCTGGTCTTCGACAGCGAGGTCGCCACGGTCCTGTCCGACCGGTCCGCCCCGGCCTTCGCGGACTCCACGGCGGCCGTCGCACTCGCCGACCGGTTCCACGAGGCACTGGACGGGGAAGAGGCGCCGCCGCAAGTGGTCCAGGAGTACCGGGAGCGGTACGCCGAGGCCCACCGCGCGTGGCAGACGGAGCGGCGGGCGCACGCGGCCTTCGACAACGCCCTGCTGGTCCGGGACGACCGGGGCGACCGGGACGGCGCCGGCGGCCGGGTTGACCTCGCCGACGGCTGGGCCCGCTCCACCGGCCCCGAGCGCCGCTGGTACGCGCGGCAACTCGCCCAGATGCGGGGCGAGTACGCCGCCGAGCGGGCCGAGATCATGACCGTCGCCGACGAGACCGTCCGCGGGGAGCGGCTGCGACAACTGGACGAGGACACCCGCCAGGCCGTGCTGTCGCAGCAGGCACACGCCCGTACCGCCGTACTGCTGGAGCAGGCGTTCGCGGACCGCACCGCCGGGTTCGCCCCCGGCCGGGACTGGGACGCCGGCCTGACCCGGTGGTACGAGCGGCAGCGCGGCGAACTGACCGAGCCCCTGCGCGGACGGCTCGACCTCCTGCCCGCCCAGGCCCGGACCGAGGCGTTGCAGCGGCTCACCGCTCAGCTGGAGGCCCTGCACGAGGTCGCCCGGACCCGCCACCTGACGCACCAGGAGTTCGCGGGGCTGACGGGAGAGCGGTCCGAGACGCGGCTGACACTCGCGCACGAGGACACGGCCCGGTGGGCCCGGGACCGGATCGACGCGCTCCGCCAGGAGTACACGCGCACGGCCGAGGCCGCCCTCGCCGCCGAGGACACCACCGTCCCGGCACCGCTCGTCGCCGCGCCCGGCCACGCGGCGGCGGACGACTGGCGGGTGCCCGCCTGGCGCGACGCCCAGCAGGACCTGTACCGGCGCTACGCCGAGCAACTCGCCGAACAGAGCGACGAGCAACTCGCCGAGCAACTCACCGAGCAGAACGCCGAAGAGGCCGGTGGCGCGGACGCCGCCTTCCAGGAGTGGTCGCGGGAGTCCGGTCTGCGGCTGACCGACGAACAGCTCATCCGGGTCCACGACCGGGCACTACAGGAGTTCGGCCGCTTCACGGCGGCGGAGCGACGGGCCGACCCGGTCTCGGACAACGACGACGCGCTCCGGCTCGCCCTCGACACGGCCGCCGCGTGGGAACTGGGCGCGGCCCGGGGCGAGGCGGCCTTCGACACCACGTTCCGCACCGTGTGGGGCGGGCAGGTCACGGAGACGTGGCGCCGGAACGTCACCGCCACGGACCGGGCGCCCGTCGCCCTGAGCGCCGAACTCGTCGGCGCGGCCGAGGAGGAGGTCCGCCGGGAGTTCCGCGCGCGGTGGGACGAGGCGCTGCGGGAGACGCTCACCCCGGTGACGGCCCGGACGGAACTGCCCGGCGCGTACCGGGAGGCGGCCCGGCGGCTGCGCACCCTGCTCGACGCGGTGCCCGGCCGGCTCGACCACCACGTCCTGCTCCACGGACACCTCGAACGGCTTCACGGGACGGCCACGGATCTGGCGGCGGACCTGGCGGCGGGCCTGTCCGGCCGGCTGGACGCGGAGGCGCGGGAGGTGCTCTCCGCCTTCGGTGTCGAGAACACGGACGAGGACGCGGGTGAGGTCAGGGGTGAGGTCAGGGGTGGGGTCACGGGCGTGGCCGGGGGCGGGTCCGGAGGCGAATCCGGAGGCGTTCAGGTGTCCGCACCGGGACTCGCCCGCGTCCTCGACACCGCCGCCCGCGCACTCGTCGACGACTTCGAGCGGATCTTCCCGGTGCCTGGCGCCGCCGCCGGGACGGTCTCCGGGGGCCGCGCACTGCCCGCGGAGTGGCGGAGCCGCTTCACCGGCCTGCTGGACGCACTGCCCTCGCGGCTGGTGGTCCAAGCGGTCCAGGAGGCGGAGATCGTGCGCTCCGGGGAGGCGGTGGAACGGGCCGCCGCGTCCTGGTCCGCCACGGACTCCGGGGCGGGGCAGGCGTTCCTCGACCACTTCCGCGTCGACTTCGCCCAGCTGCGCCAACTGCACCTGCGGGAACTGGAGACGACCGTCGCCGCGGCGGTCAGCCACCGCTTCGACACCGTGGTCACCGCACCCGGACCCGTCCCGACGGCCCGGCGCGCCGAGCAGTGGCGTACCGCGTACGGCGAACTCACCGACCCGGAGCGGCTGCACACGTGGCTGACCGTCCGCCACGCCCGCGACGGGGTCACGGAGACGGCCGGCCGGATCTTCGACGAGCAGCTCCGGCGGTGGCGCGCCGCCCGTCCCGGCACGGTCCTCACCGAGGCGGACACCGCCCGCGTCCGGGCCGGCCTGGACGAACGGCTGCTGTCCGCCTACGACGCCCTGTTCACCGCGGGTCCCGTGACCCGCGAGGACCTGCCCGGACTGCTGCGCCGCTGGCGGGCCGTCCTGGCCGACCAGACCCGCACGCTGCCCGCGCACCTCGCCTTCGAGAGCGGCGTCGGACCGATGCTGACCGGTGTCGCGGAGTCCTTCGAGGCGCTCCGCGCGGAGCGGGAGTACGACGGCGACCGGCTCGACGACCTCGCCGCCCGGTTCCGTGCCGACGTCCTCGCCGCCTACACCTCGCTCTGGGCGCCCCAGCCGCTGTCCGCCTCCTGGGCCGCGCACGAGGCCGCGTACGCCGACTCGTTCAGCGCCGGCCGGTCCGCCGCCGCACGGTCGCGCCCCGCCGGGACGGTCGCCGTCGGGCCGGACACCGTACGGGAAACGGACACGGCCGTCCGGCCGGAGGGCGAGGCCGCCGTCCCCACCGGTGAGGTGCGGGACGTCGCCGCGTGGCTCGGTGTCCCCACCGACACGGCCGAAGCTCTGCTCGTCGCCGCCGGCGACCATCTCTCCGCCCCGCTGGAGATCGGCCGGGAACCTGCGGCCGAGGCCCGCCGCGCCGCCCGCCGGGTCGCCCTGGTCCGGATCGCCGAGACCCTGCACACCGAGGGTCCCGAGGCCGCCGAGCGCCTCGCGGACCGGCTGGCGGCCGACAACCCGGACCTGCGGGCGGCCGACGACCGGCTGCGCGCGGGCGCCCCCAAGCGCAGGCAGACGCCCCGGTCCACCGCGCCGCCGCAGAACCAGGCCGGTGGGAGCAGTCGGACCGGTGAGGCCAGCCGGGACGCTGAGGCCAGCGGGGCCGGTGGGAGCAGCCGGGCCGGTGAGAGCAGCCGGGCCGGTGGAAGCAGCCGGACCGGTGAGACGAGCAGGGACGGACAGCTCGGTCAGACCGGACGGACCGCCCCCCTCGCCCAATCCACCCCCCTCGCCCAATCCACCCCCCTCGCTCAACCCACCCCGCTCACCCAGCCCGCGCCCCTCGCCCAGCCCGTCCCGCTCGCCCAGCCCGCCCCGCTCACGCAGGCCGTCCGTACCCGACTCGACCGGGCCGTCACCTCCCTCACCGCGACGTCCCCCTACGACCGGGCGAAGGTGCTCAGGTGGGTCACCGACCTGGTGCAGAGCGCCGGCTGGCACGACCAGATGCCGGTCACGGCGCTGACCACCCTCGTCCACCTGGACCAGCGGTGGACCGACGAGACCCACCGCCCGCTCGTGCTCCGTACGCTCCAGCCCGACGCCGTCCACCTGGTCGAGCAGGCCGCCGGGAACGCGTGGCTCAACACGTTCCTGTTCGCCCACCCGGACATGCCGGACGTCCTCGCCTCCTCACCCGCCTTCCTGCGCAGACTGGCCGAACTGCCGCAGCGGCAGCCGCACCAGACCGGGATCTTCGGCCGTGAACCCGCCTACCTGGCGGCCCTGGTGGCCAAGACCCCCTCCGGCCGCCGCGACGTGCTCGACGCGATCGAGTCCGGGGCCCAGTGGACGGAGTGGCTCTTCGACCTGCCCGAGCTGGCCCACCGGCTCTCCGGCCAGACGGAACTGCTGCGCACCGTGGCGTCCGCGACGTCCCTGGCCCTGGCCACCCTCACCGCGCGCGTCCCGGAGGTCGCCGAGGCGCTGCCGAGGGCGGACCGGCCGGTGCTGCGGGCCGAGGTGCTCGCACAGGAGGGAGCCCTGCTGACCGGGCTCCTGTCGGCCGTCACCGGGCCCGTCCCGGCGCCGCCCGTCGACTACCGGCAGCTCTTCGCCCACGAGGGACTCCGCACCGCGCTGCGCTCGCACGCCGACCAGGCGTACGCCCTCTTCCACGTCCCGGGCCTGCTCACGACGGCGCTGCGGGACACCTCCGTACTCGACGTGCTGGCCCGGGACCAGCGGCTCGTCGACCTCCTGCCGGACGTGCCCGGTTTCGGGGCGCGGATCGCCCGGTCCAGGGAGCTGATCGAGGCCGCGGCGGGCAACCCCGCGGTGGCCCGGACGCTCTCCCACGACCCGCGGGCCTTCGACGCCGTCCCCGACGACCGGCTGGCAGCCGCTCTCACCGAGGCCACCGACCCACCCGGGACGTCGCCCCGGACCGCCGCGCACATCACCCGGGACACCTCGGCGCCGGAGGCGCTGCGCGCGGTCGACCCCGTCGCGGACACCGTGCTCGCCGACCGGGACCTCGTCGGCGTCCTGGAGGGCGAGAGGGGTCTCGCGGCGGCGCTGACCCGGCACCCCGGTCTGCTGCCGGAGCCCCATCAGTACCGTCGGCTGCTGCGGCCGGGCAGTGCCCGGCTGCGCGCCCTGGTGGCAGGCGGCACGGAGCCCGAGCTGTTCGCGCCGGGCGTGCTCAACACCGTCCTGCGCCACTCCGTGCTCGAAAGCTCCGCGGTCGGCGCGGGCGGACCCCGCGTCATACGGCGGCTGGCGGCGTTCCTCGCCAAGGGCCCGGCCGTACGGGACGCCGTCTACTGGAACCCGAGCCTGGCGAACACCGTCGACTCCTTCTCCGCCGTCGACTTCCTCCACCGGCCGTTCGCCGGACTGGAGTCACGCATGCGGACCGACGACCGCTTGCCGGCCCTGATGCGGGTGCCCGGCAGCGAGGTGATGCTCAACGCGCTGCGGGACGTCCGCGAGGAACTGGCGGAGGCCGTCGTCGAGAACGGCGGAGCGCTGCTGACGCTGTTCGTCAGGAACAGCCGCGCGGCCGCCGCCCTGACCGAGCCGGCCTTCCTCGCCCACCTCCGCGCGCATCCGTCGCTCGTGCGCGAGCTGGCCGGACGGCCCGGACTGCCGCTGTCCGTGCAGCACTGGAGGCGCCTGTACGGCGACCGGCGGACGACGACCGTACTCGGCAACCGCGGGGACGCCCGGGAACTGCTGCTCGCGGCCCCCGAAGCGCTGGCGGAGGCCGTCGTCCGGCCCACGTTCGCCCTCGCCCTGCACCTCGGGCAGCTCGACGACGCACTCGCCCGGGTCGCCGAGACCAAGAGGTCCGCGAAGAACAAGAAGAGCCGCGCCTGGATCAACGACCTGCTCGGCGCCGTCCGCGCCCTCGGCGACCCCACGGTGTCCGTGGAGGGCATCGTCTTCCAGCGGCACGACTTCTGGCTCGCGGGCCTCTTCCAGCTCACCGAGCGAGAGGCCGAGACGGCACTGCGCACCCGGCTCGGGAACGACGCCGCCGATCTCGCGACACTCGTCGAGGTGAACCGCGAGACCCGCGGGCACCCGCGTCTCCTCGACCTCGCCAGGGCCCGGCCCGCGCTGGGCGCCGCGCTCTTCCGCAACGCCGAACTGCTGCCCGCCCTGCGCGACCGCAAGGCGCTCCTGGACCTCGTCGCCGACCCTGCGGACTTCAGCCTCGCGCTGATCCACGCGGAGGCGTCGTTCACGCACGCCCTGCGCACCAACGACTACCTCTACCGCCTCTTCGTCACCGACCGCCGCAACCGCCTCTGGCTGGCCGACAACCCCCACCTGCTGGCCCGGTACGTCAACAGCCCCGACCTCGCCCGGCTGACGCTGTACCACGGCCACCTCACCAGCCGGCTCTCCAGCGCCGCCGACGAGACGCTGATCACGAGGAGCAACGACTTCGTCCGCGCCGTCGCCGACGGCGGTCCGGTCTCCGACACGCTGATGGACAACCCCGAACTCCGCCAGGACCTGGCGCGGTTCGCCGCCAGGCCCGGCGGCGGGGCGGTGGTCCGCGCCACGGTGAGCAGCCTGCCGCTGCTGCGGACCCTGGCGAGCCGCCCGGACCTGCTGAGCGTCCTCGGGGCGGTGCCGGGACTGGCAGAGGCCCTCGCCGACAGCCCGGACGCCCTCACCACCGAGGAGGGCTACCGGAAGCTCCTGGACAACCCGCCGCTGGCCAGTCAGCTCATCCGGCACCGCGCCCAGATCCCGGTCGTGCTGGGGGACAGAGCGCTGGCGGAGACCGCCACGGCCGCCCCGGACGTCGTGGCGGCGCTGGCGGCCGACGAGGACGTGGCCCGGCTGCTGCGGCGCCGGCCGGCCGTCCACCGGCTGCTGCGCGACCACCCTGACCTCGCCGACGGGCTGGCCGGCACCGGCTCCGGGCTGCGCCGGGCCCTGGAGTCGGTACGGGGCCTGCCCGAGGCGATGACGGAACTCCCGCGGCTCCGCCAGGACATCCAGCGGGCACCGTGGCTCACGGAGGCGCTGCTGCGCAGCCACCGCCTGCTCGACGCGGCCCGCGCCGACAGCGGCCTGTGGCGGGCCGCGCGAGCCGACCGGGTGCTCTCGGAGGCGCTGACCGCCCCGCTCGTGCGCCGCCTCGCCCACCGCCGGACGCTGCTGTCGGCCGTCGTCGCACACGGCTCCGCGCCCACCGGGCTGGACGCCGCGGGGACCCGGCGGCTGCTCTCCGACACCGAGCTGACCGGCTTCCTCGACAACGAGCCCGAGTTCACCGCCCGGTTCCTGGCCACCCCGGCCTGGCTGGAGCACGCGGTGCGCGAACCCCGCACCACCGGCACCCTCCGCTCCCTGGCACGGGACGGAAGGCTGCGCGAACTGGCCACGGCGCCCGCACCGGAGCCGCTCCTGCGCGCGCTCGACGAGAACACCGGACCCGTCGGGGCGACGGCCACCGTGCCATCCGTCGGGGCGACGGCCGCCGAGCCATCCCTCGGGGCGACGGCCATCGTTCCACCTGGCCGGGCGGCGGCGACCCTTCCGCCCGGCCGGACGACGGCGACCGCTCCGCCCGGCCGGCGGCGCGAGGGGGCCGGTCCGAGGCAGCGCGCCGAGGCCACGGCCGGTGGAACGGCCGACCGGACCGCCCGCACCTCGGTCTGGGCCGAGGCCCTGGCCGCCGTGCCCGACGCCGCCGAACTGCTGCTGGACCCGGGGAGCACCGGGCTGGCCGAGGCCCTGTCCGGCCACCCCGAACTGCTGCCCCTGCTGCTCGGCGCGCCGACCGTCGTCGAGGACCTCAGGAACGACCCCGCGCTGTGGCGCGACTACACCTTCGCGCCGTTCCTCGGCACCTCCGAGGCCGCCCTCGTCGCCTTCGAGACCGACTTCCACCGCTGGCTGGACGGTCTCGGTCTGGTCCTCGAAGGCAACGACCACGCCCGGGTCACCGAGGCGGCGCGCACGGTGTGGACCCGCGCCCGCGCGGAACGCGACGCCGAACGGGCCCGTGAGGCCGCCGAGGTGGAGCGGCGGCTGACCGGCTTCGCCCCGCACGACAGCGGCACCTGGGAGTACAGCGGACGCCTGGTGCACGCGGCGCACGTACGCCCCGACCGGCTCTCCGCGGACCGGCTGCGGGTGCTGAGCGAGGTGGCGTCCGGAGCGCGCCGCCCCCGGGAGAACGCGGTGCACGCCAACAAGGCGCTCCACGTCCACCTCGACGGCGGCAGCGGCGGGGCCTCCCTCGCCCACGTCCTCGCCCCCGACGGCCGGGTGGACACGCTGGTCTACGCCCTCAGCACCTCCCGGCAGGGCAACAGGTACCAGTGGGAGGGACACGGCGGACGGTACGTGGACGGTCCGCTGGAACTCGACGCCGTACTCAACGCACCGGCCCTGGTGACCTCCACCGAGCTGGTCCGGGAAGCGGCGGCCCGGCGCACGGCCGCCCCCGTACCCGCCGCCACCGCCATCGCGACCAGGGGCAAGGGCAGGGCCGGTGCGGGCGCCGCCGAGTCGGCCGTACCGCCCCTGGTCACCGACCCGGCGCTGACGCGGCTGACGACCGCGCTCGCCGCCTACCACGCGGCCCTGACCGAGTACGGCGCCGCGCGGCCGGCGAGGAACGCGGCGCGGGCGCTGACCAGGGCGCAGGGCCAGGTGGAGGAGGCCGGGCGGGCCCTGCGCGAGCTGGGCCTCGACCCCGGCGCACGGGACACCGGCACCCTGCCCGCGGGGGTGGCCCGGCTGCGCATGAGCTCCACCGGTCCCCGCGGTCGGCGAACCGGCCGGGACGCGGGAACCACGGCGGACCGGCACCACGGAGCGCCCGTGACCGCGCCCGTGACCGCGCCCGCGACCGCGCGGCGCGTCTCGCCTGCCCCGGCCGGCACGGTGTCCCTGCACGACCTCGACCTGCGCGGCCTGCTCGACGGCGCGGGGCGGCTCGCCGGGTTCGATCTCGTCCCCACCTCCGACAGCGGCACCCGGCAGGTCCGGTCCGCCGACGGCGGCTCCGTCTGGCGCTTCGACTACGACCCCGGCGTCCCCCCGGCCACCGCGCCCGCCGTCCTCGCCTACCGGGGCGGGGAGCCGCTGCGGGTGACCCCGCACGCCTTCGCCGACCTCGTCGCCCGCCACCGGTTCCAGCCCGGCCCCGTCTGGCTGGTCGCCTCGCACGCCGCCCGGTTCGGCCTCGACCTGGCCAGGGTGGTGGCCGACCGGACCGGCGCCCGGGTCTACGCGCACACCGGCCAGGTGGATTTCTTCGAGACGCCATGGGGCGACCTGGAGGTGCGGGCCGTCGACAGCGCCCGGGACGACTCCGCCGCGGGCAGCTGGGTGTACGTCGATCCCGAGACCGACCGCACGGCCGACGGGACGCAGGGTGCCGACGGGACCGACCGGGTCGACGCCGCCGACGAGACCGGGCCGGAGTACTACGTCACGTCCGTGACCGGTGAGCGGACCCACGTCCGCGCCCTCGCGCTGACCCCCCTCGCCGACCCCGAGGGACGGCTGATCGGCCACACCTCACTGCCCGACGGTCAACTCGCCCCCTTCCACACCGCCTTCGCCACCCTGCCGCGCACCGAGCGCTACGAAGTCGTGTCCGACCGCGGCGCCCGCTACGGCCTGACCGGCGTCAACCCGTGGACCGGCACCGGCCCCCGGCACCTCCTCGTCGCCCACGGCGTGCCCGACGCGCCGCACACGGAGCTGATGACCCGCGACGGCCGCGTCCTGGCCTTCACGGGCGACCAGGTGGCGTCCGTCCTGCGGCGCCGCGCCAGTCTCCGCGCCCTCCGCGCGGGCGCCGCCCGCCGTACGGACAGCGCCCTGATCGTCGTGACCTGCTACGCCGCGACCACGACGGCCGCCCGTCCGACGGCATACGTCCAGCACCTGGCCGACGGGCTCGGCCTGCCGGTCACGGGGCCGACGGGAGCGTTCCAGATCGGCTTCGGCCGTACCTTCCTGGTGCCCTCGGGCGGCGTGGCCGGCTGGCGGACCGCCCGGCCCGGCGAGCGGACGACCGAGTTCCAGGGGTTCACCGCGCTGAGCGACTCCGAGGTCCGGGACGCGCCCGGGGACGCCGAGCCGACCCTCTCGCTCTCCTCCGTGCCGAACCCGCCGGACCTGTCACCGGTGAACGCGCCGAACCCCTCGGCGAACTCGTCGAGCAGCGACCTCCCCGGGGCGGGACTCCTGGAGCCGCGCCCCGCCCGCCCGCCCCTGCCGAGCCTCACCGGCCTGCTCACCGGCCTCGACCTCGGCGTCCCGCCCGACCGGCGCCCCGTACGGGAGCAGCCCGTCACCCCGGTCGCCGCGACGGACCGGCGGAGCCGGGACGAACGCGATGCCGGACTGGTCTTCGCCCCGCCGCCGTACGCCACGGCCCGGGACGCGGGCCGGGGCGCCGGTACGGAGAGCTACGCCCTCGTCGGCGACCGGCTGCCGGCCGCCCTCCGGGACGGCGTGCTCGGCCTGGTCCCGCCGGCGCTCCGGGAGGAGACCGGCCGGCAGTGGGACGCGTACCTCTCCGCCACCGACCTCGACGGCGCCCTGCGCGAGGCCGTCGCCGACCGGCTGACCGTCGTCCTGCGCCCGTCCGGCGGCCCGCTCGCCGTCACCGTGCGGCTGCGGCCCGGGGACTGGACGCAGCTCACCGATCCGCGCGGCGAGCCGGCCGGTGCGCCGGGCGCCGAGGACGTCCTGCGCGACCTGACGCGGCGGCCCGCCACGGGCCAGGCCAGGAGCTGGCGGGAGAGCACCGCCGCGGACCGCACGGTCGACCACAGCCTGCGGCCCTACCTGACGCTGCCGTTCTCCCAGGCCCTCGCCCATGTCCCCGGTGCCGGGCAGGTCGAGTCCCTCGCCCGGACCCTGCTCGGCGCCCTCGCCAAGAAGACGGACTACAGCACCGTCACCTCGCTGGGCCACACCCGGACCGTCCGCCCGGCCTCCGCGCCCCGGGAGGTCCGCTTCCTCTACGACGTCGAGGCGGAGCTGGAGGTGCGGCGGCCCGGCCAGGACGCGCGGCGCACGGAGACGGCCGTCCAGCGGGCGCTCGTCGCCACCTACCCGCGCCGCTCCGTGCGGGGGCTGCCCGGCCCGGCCGGCACCCGCCACGCCACCGCGGGTTCCTGGACCACGCTCTCCGACGAGACGGCGACGGCCACCTCCGCCCAGGCCCCGGCGACGGCCACCGCCGCACCGGACCCGGCGGTGGCCGGTGCCGGTGTCGTCCTCCCGGCGCTGTCCTGGGTGGACTCGGTCACCGGGGCGGGCGAGTACCGGGCCGCGGTGACCGCCGCGGCCGACCCGGCCCTGGCCGACCCGGCGGCGCCCTCCCACGAGACGCTGGACGCCTTCGCCGGGGTGAGGTCCCTGCTGTCGGGGCTGCACGACGCCGCCGCGGGCGGACTCCACTCGGCGCCGCTGGTGACGCTCGACGGACGGACCGACGCGATCCGTGTCGACGCCGCCCTGTACAACCCCCGGCCCGTACCGGACAGCGACGAACTGGCCCGCGTGGACGTGGAGGACGTCCGCTCGGGCACCGCCGGCGCGGCGTCCGTCCAGGGCGACAGCACCAGTACGGGCGCCGGTCCCGCCGTCGCGCTGGCCGCCGCGGCCGTCGGCGTCCCGGCGCAGGTCCCGCTGCCCCGGCTCACCTTCGCCCGGTCCGTGCGGTACACCCGGCCCGGAGAGCAGGCGGGCGGCCTGGAGGTGCGCCGGCTGCGGCACACCGACGAACCCACCAGCGTGGTCGAGTTCGACGTCCGGGTGGAGACCCGCGCACTGTCGGGCCGCCCCGGCGCCACGGCCCGGATCACCGCCCGGATACGCATGCTGACGGCGGACGCCGCCCGCCTCGTCCCGGTCCCGGCGGGCGCCGCCGGCCTTGTCCCGGTTCCGGCGGGCGCCGCCGGCCTCGTTCCGGTTCCGGCGGGCGCCGCCGGCTTTGTTCCGGTTCCGGTGGCCGACGCGCGCACTCCGGTCACCGACCCGGAGACGGCGGTGCGTACCGCCCCCGGCCGGCTCCTGACGCTGCCGCCCTCCGCGGACGGGTGGCTGCCGCCCACCAGCCGCGTCGCGGAGATCGACCCGGCGGGCGCCGGGCGGGTCCTGCGCGGCGGCCTCGACCTGGTCCATGACCGCTTCCCCGGCTACCTGACACCCCGGCCGCAGCAGAACGCCCCCACCGGGGCCCGTACCGCACCGCACCACGTCACCAACCACCTCGCCCTCGCCCAGGCGTTCAGCCCGGCCGCCCTCGCCCGCCACGCCCACCTGCTGACGGGACAGGGCCACTCCGTCGAGCTGACCCGCCCCGGCGGGCCGGGCACCGAGCGGCTCCGGGTGACCGTCCGGGCGGCCCTCGAACAGTCGGACTTCACCTACACACGCTCCCGGCCCGGCCAGACGGAGGTGGTCCACGGTGTGTCGTTCGACCTGCTCAGCTCCGCGCTGCGGCGGTCCGAGGCCGCCGCCGGTCTCGGCCTCGACCTCGACCACGCCGACGGCGACGGGGACGGGGACGGGGACGAGGCACTCTCCCGGCTGACCGGCCGCATCGTGCCCAAGGTGACCTGGAGCCGCTCCGTCGACGAGACCGGCGGGTTCTCCGCGGCCGGTGCGCTCGGCGGCGGCGCGCTGTGGCTCGCCGAGTTCCGCGGCCCCGTGACGTTCCACATCAGCGCCGCGCCGGTCGCCGTACCGGACGACGCCGCCGCGCCGCCGGTGGAGGCGGAGCCGGTGACCGCCGAGGCGACGCTGGTCGTCCCCGAGGACCTCGCCCTCGAACGCGGCCCCGACGGACAGCACCGCAGCACCCTGGAGTTCGAGACCCGCGCCGACGGACCGGAGGCGGCCCACCGCGTGCCGCGTACGCCCGCCCCCGCGCCCCGCCGCTCCTGGCGTCCGGCCGCCGGCGAACGGCTCCCGCAGGACGCCCTGCACATGATCCGCACCGACCACCTGTTCCCACGGGTGGCCGCCCTCCTGGAACGCGTCGGCGTCCCCCGGCTCGACCCGGCGGACGAGGCCGCCCTGCGGACCTCCCTGACCGGCCTGGCCGCCCGCGTCGGCGACCTCGGCGAGGCCCCCTACCCCGTCTTCGGCCGGCCGCTGGGCCGCTCCGTCCTGGGCGGGCCCGCCCGCATGGAGATCACCGTGCGGGCCAGGACGGCCGGACTGACCGCGATCGGCGAGAGCGACCACGCCTTCCACTACGACCACACGACCGCCACCGCGCTGCTCCGCGACACCGGGACCGACGAACGGGCGCTCCGGACCGACGCCGACGCCGCCGTCGGCGCCGCCACCGAGGACGACACCGCGCCGCTTCCCGGCAGCGGCGGAACCCGGCTCACCCTCGGATTCGGGCACAGCGCGCCCGTCACGTCGGGCCGCACCGTCAGCGGGCGCAACGACCGGACGCAGACCAGGACCGGCCGCCACGTGTGGGCCGAGGCCCCGGTGGAGCTGGAGTTCACCGCACGCCGCTGGGAGGAGGCGCCGCTCGGCCTTCTCGGCGGCCTCAGTTCCCGTCGCCACGGCCCGCGGGAGGCCGTCGACACCCCGCTGCGGGTACCGGGCCTCGCGCTGCTGCCGTCGGAGGCGGCACGGGAACGCGGACTGCTCGACCCCTCGGCGGAGACCGCGGAGACCGCGGAGACGGCGGAGACGACAGAGACGGCGGACCGGGCCGGTGCGGAAGCCGCACCCCACCTCGTCGCCCCCGCGAACGTCCTCCGCGGCGACGGCTTCGACCAGGCCGTCGTCCTCTCCGTCCCCGACCTCGGCCCCGCCGTCCACCAGGCACTGACCCGGCTGCGCGCACTCGACCTGCTCTCCCGGGAGCACGCCGACGCGGTGGAGACCGAGCTACGGAAGGTCACCGGCCGGCAGGGCACGGCGGCCCTGCTGGAGACCATGCTCACCGGCCTGCCGCTGCTGGTGCCCCACCGCAACGGCTACAGCACCGCCATGGCCCGCGTCACCCTCACCGCCGAACTCCTCGCCCCCCGCTCCGCCGGCCGGGCCGACGGCGCGTACGTGCTGGAGCGCGCGGACACGGCGGCCCGCGAGCGGGTGCGGACCACCACCCGGACCACCGGCTACGAGGGGCGGACGACGGCCGGCGAGACCTCGGACCAGGTCGACCTGGTCTCCGGTCTCGGCCCCGACGTCCTCAAGTCCGCGTCCTCGCACACCGACAGCCGGCACACCCGCGACGAGGACCGGCGCGGGGCCGGTGTGCTCCGTGTCCTGCGCCCGCACGTCACCGCGTTCGACGTACGGCTCACCGCCGAGATCGAGGCGCACCGCGCGTTCGCCGCCGTGCCCACACCGCTCGGCATGATGACCCCCCTGGTCGGCCGGCGCGACCGGCAGCCCCTGGGGGAGTGGCTGCTCCCGGGCGCCCTGCGCCTCGGCCACGAGGAGCGGCTCACCGGGCCCGGCACCACGGTGGCGCCCCGCCCCGCCACCGTGCCGGCTCCGGCGCCCGTGGAGTGGCGGCGGCCCGGTCCCGCGCTCCCCGCGGACGTGCTCCGCGAGGCGTTCGTCGGCACCGTCGGCGATCTGCGGGGGCTGCGCCGCGCGGCCGAGTCGCTGTTCAGCGGCCACGACCCGCGTACCGGCGCGTCGTACGCCGCCCACTCCTGGCAGGGCGGGCTGTTCCTGACCCACTCCAAGATCGCCGCCGTCTTCAGCCCGCCCTACCTCCACCGGGCGTTCCTCGAACTGGCCGCGGGCGGCACGCTGCACGAACCCGTGACCGTCCCGGGAACGGGCAGCGACCTCGCCGCCCGGCTGGAGATCTCCGCGCACGTCCAGGGGCTGCGCGTGCCGGCGTCCGCCCCCGGCGCGCACATACTGCCGGACACGGCCCCGGACGTACTGCCGGACACGGCCGCCGACGTACTGCCGGACACGGTCGTCAAGGACCTGGCCCGTTCCGTCCTCCTCCCGGCCGGGCGCCCCGGCGCCGAGGTGCGCCTCGGAGGCCCGCGCGGCACCGGCGCCGCCGCGCCGGAGGACGAGCGGGGCGACGCCGAGACACTTGTCCTCACGGACCCGGGACGCAGCCCCGGCCGCGGCTTCGCCCGGCTGGAGGCCGACACGGTCACCTGGCACCTCGTCCTGCGGCCGGCGAGCGGTGCGCCGCGCGCGGTACGGGCGATCGTGACCGGTCAGGCGGCGGTGCTCTACGTGCCGGCCGACCGCCTGGCCACGCTGCTGCACGAGGCGGCCCCGGGCCCGGAGAACACGGACACGGACACGGTCGCGTCCACGGATACGGCCGCGACGCCGGTGGACACCGAGGGCACGGACAAGGACAAGGGCAAGCGCAAGGCGGCGGACGCCGACCAGGAGGCGGAGCCGGAGCCGGGGTCGGACGCGGCGCACGACGACGACGGCGACGCCGACGCGGAGGCCCGCGCCGGGCAGGACTTCACCGAGGCGATGGCCGCGCTCGACCACGCGGAGCGTGCCCTCGCGGCGCTGGAGGCGCGGGAGGCCCACTCCAGCGCCGCCGGCTCGGCCGCTCTCGGCCGGGAGATCGCGGCTGCCGGGGACGCGGTGCGGCAGGCCCGGCGGCAGGCACAGGGCGCGGAGCGGCGGCTGGCCGAGGTGCTGGACGGGGCAGAGGCGGCCGGGAACCTCGCCCACCCCACCCCTACGGACGCCCGGCTCCGCGAGCGTCCCGCTCTGCTGGGCGCAGGCCCGCTGGACCGCTACCTCCGGCGGACGCGCGGCCCGGCCGGCACCGACCGCCCGGACGGGACGGAGGGGGCGGACGGGACGGACGGCGTCGAGCTGCGGCCCCTGCCGCGCACCGACCGGGACCGGCCCGTACTCCTGCCCAGGGAAGCCGTGGTGGGCGAGGAGGAGTTGGACGTCCTCCTCGCCCGTCAGGAACGCCGCGAGGCGGAGGCGGCAGCCGTCCGCACGGACGCGCGGGCCACCGCGGCCGGACGGGAACAGGGACCGGAGCACGGACCGGAACAGAGGCCGGAGCACGGACCCGAACACGCATCCGAACACCCCTGGTACGTCGACCACGGTCTCCTCGGTCACGCCGCCGTCACCTCCACCGTCGGCTACGGCGCCCACGACGCCGACCTGGCGGCCGGGGCGGTCGCCGACGGGCTCCCCGCGCGACTGGCCCCCTTGGCCGGAAGCATCACGGACGCGCTGCGGACCATGCTGCTCACCACCGGCCGGCACGCCTGGGATGACCTGCTGGCCCACGGCACGACCCTGACGGCCCACGGCCACCTGGTCTGGCTCCGGCCCGTGCTGGCCGACCCCCGCCCCGTACCGGAGCGGCAACGGGCGGACGGCGTCCGCGAGTACGGCGTCCGCTTCGCGACCACGGCCGCCTCCCGTGAACACGTCCGGGAGCGCGGCCTGGGCGTCGAGGCCGCCACCCTGCTGGGCTTCAGCACGGCCTCCGCGGTGGCGTCGTCGATGCTGCTCGGCCTGCCGCAGCTGCACGCCGCCACGTCCGCCAAGACCACCGACGTCCTGCGGCGCAACGTCATCGCGGGCCGCACCCTGTTCATCGCCGGGAACCGGCCGTTCACCGCGGACCTGCGGGTCCGCGTCTTCGTGGACGGCACCGAGCACACCCCCGACGTCACCGTCCGCCGGGGCCTGCGCGTGGAGTTCCCCGTCGAGTACACCGGCCCCGCCGCGCCGCGCCCGGACCTGGCACCGGTGACGGAGACCCCCGCTCCGCTCCCACAGGCCCCGGTCCCACAGGCCCCGGTCCCACAGGCCCCCACCCCGTACGGGCTCGACCGGCCCGTGCTCAACGCGGTGGACGTCAGTCCGGTGGTCGCGGCCCTGCACGGCGCGCTGCGCCAGTCCGGCCTCGACGCCCCCGCGGCCGAGCGGTTCATGACCGAGGCGCGCGCGATGCTCAACGAACGCACCGCCCGTACCCGCAGCCGCTGGTGGCTCACGAACGGCGACACCTCCGGCGTCATCGAGGTGCCGCTGGCCGCCGGACGGTCGGCGAGCGCGCGCCTGACGGTGCGGGCCGGCATCGACAGCCTCCAGTTCGCCGGCGTGAGCGAGAACGTGCAGACCCGCGACGACGTCGGACGCGGCTTGGCCCGGGGCACCGGACGCGCGACGAGCGACAAGGCCGGCGTCTCCTTCGGCTACAACGCGTACGGGTTCTCGATGCCGGTCACCGAGGGCGGCGCGGCGGGGTCCGGGGCGAGGGGCCTGCTGCCCCTGCTCGGCGTCGGGATCGAGGGCGGGTCCGGCAGCGGCGTGACGGTCACCTCCCAGACCCTCAACCACACGGTCCTGAACATGCGCGGCGACCAGGCCAGGTACCGGGCCCGGCTGCGCGTCACCGTGGAGGTCCGCACCGACGGCCGGTGGCGCGTCGCACCGGTCTCCCAGGTCGTCGAGGGGGAGATCGGGGTGCTGTGGCGCGACGGAGCGGGCGCCGCCGCCTTCGAACGGCGGGTGCTCGGCGCCGTACACACCCCCGGCCTGGTGCCACAGGCACCGTCGGTGCTGCCCGCACCGGTCGCCGCGCACCCCCACGTACGGGCCCTGCTGCGGGAGTCGGGCACCGCCCCGGCACGGCTGCCGGAACGGCCGGAGCGCATGGCGCCCGGCCGGACACGGACCCCGCACCCGGCCGAACCCGCGGCCCTCGCCGCGCGCCGGGGACAGGGTTTCGCGATGGCCCTGGCCATGCCCGGGTCGGAGCTGGTGGGCGAGCAACTGCTCCAGCGGCTGCGGGAACTGACCGGTCCCGCCGCGCGGCGGAGCACCGACTGGACGGCGGTCGAGGCCGACGTCAACCTGTTCTTCGGCCGGCCGGTGCTGGAGGCCGACCTGCCGTCCGTGCTCGCCGGGATCTCGCACACGGTGACCGTCGGCGGCACCCGGTACCGGCTGTCGGCCCGCGCCCTCCTCGGCGACCGGCTGGCGGGCGACAGCTACCCGATGACGGTCAACGCCCGCGCGGCCCGCACCGAGACCGTCACCGGCAAGCGCAGCACCGAGTGGGGCGCCACGGTCGGCGGTGGCGGCGGGGCGATCCTGCGCGTCGGCGACGGCTGGCGGCTGCGGCTCGGCGGGGTCACCGTCCGCGGCGGCGTCCAGCGGAGCCGCGACGACCAGTTCACGGCGGCGCACGCCGGCTACCGCCGCACCGAGACCGAGGGCACCGTCGACGAGCACGTCTACGACACCGTGTACGAGCTGTCCGTGCGCCGTCCGGACGCGGCGGCTCCCGGCCGCTCCGGCGCCGGGACCTGGTGGCTCGACCCGGCCGACCGGCTCGTCACCCAGATAGTGGTGCCACGTCAGCACGTGCCGGCCGCCCCGGTCGACGCGTCGACCGTCGCGGAACTGGGGCGGGTCACCTACCAGCGGGACTGGCCCGCCGCTTCGCGGCCGCGGCTCGACTTCGCCCGCGGCGGCACCGGCGGCCTCTACCCGGCGTTCCTCGTGGTGCCGGAGCTGACCCGCCTGATCGCGGGCGGGTACGCCGCACTCGCCGGACTGCCCCGCCAGTGGACCGCCGACCCGGGCAACTGGCCCGAGGAGTTCGCCGAGGCCACCCAGCCGTCCGTGCTCGCCGCCCGCCTCGGCGCCCTGACCACCGACGTGTACGAGGCCGTCCTGCCCAAGCGCGACGGCTGGCGCTACTCGGTACTGCTGCGGGTACGGGCCGACGCGCCCCGCGACCTCGGCCCGACGGCCGGGCCCACGGAGATCGAGCAGTACGCGCAGACGGCCGACAAGTCCGGCCGCACCGAACGCACCACGTGGCGGGCCGGCCTCTCCGCCACCGTCGGCCCGCAGTTCGGCGTGGGCGCCTTCGCCGGCAGCGGCAGCGGAAGCGGAAGCGTCAGTGGTGGCGAGCACGGCGAGCACGGCGCGCAGGGCGACGACGGCGCGGCGGTCCTGGCCCGGACCGAGGAGACCGGACACGGTGGTGCGGGGCACGAGGAGGGCGAGGAGAGCGTAGGGGCTCACGGGACGACAGCCGGCGGGTCCGGGCACGGCGGAACCGGAGCGCGGGTGGTCGCCCTGGCCCAGGCGGAGGCGAAGTGGGCCCGCGGCTCGGGCCGCGGCAAGGTGGCGGGCGTCGTGGAGATCAGCCGGGCCACCTACGCGGGCACCCCGCACGTCGTCCGGGCGTCGCCCGTCTTCGAGGTGACCGTGGTGCGCGCCAAGGGCGACCGCCGCGAGGAGTGGGTCAGGTACCTGCGCGTGGAGAAGGGCCTGGACATCCTCGTACCGGAACGCCGCCTGGAGGACCTGCTCCCGCCCACGCCTGCCCCGCCCGCCCCCGAGACGACGGCTCCCGCACCCGAAGCGACGGCTCCCGCCTCCGAGGCGATGGCCCCCGTCCCCGAGGCGGCGGCCTCCGCGCCCAAGGGGATGGCTCCCGCGCCCGAGGCGATGGCCTCCGCCCCCGAGGGGGTGGCCTCCGGTTCCGGGCAGCCGGTGCTTGGCCGTCGGCATCTTCTCGGTCGGCCGCTGCCCGGTGCCGTTCACCCGGAGGTGCTCCGCGCCGACGGCGTGCTGCGCGAGATCGAACACCGGCTCACCGCGCACGGCGTGCTGACCGGCACCGGCGCGGCCCGCGACCAACTGCGCCGGGCCCTGCGCGCGACCTTCTCCTCCGACGCGCTCCAGTCGCAGTTCACCGCGCTCACCGGCACCGGCGTCGCCCGCTGGTTCCCGGTCGCCGGCCCCTTCGGCACCACCCGTTACGTATGGGTGAGGGTGACGGCCGACGTGGGCCCGGCCACCTCCCACCGGTCCCGCAAGGAGATCAAGTTCACCCTGCGCTCCGAGGGGATCACCGAGGACGTCACCGGCACCGAGAAGTCTTTCAAGGCCGGTGCCGGCCTCGGTGTCCGCACCCGCTTCGGCACCCACGACATCCACGGCGGCACCGAACTGGAAGCCGTCTACGAGGTGGGCCGGGAACACGCGCACGAGGTGGCCCGGCAGGTCCTGGACATCGCCCGCGCCAACACCCGTGAGGCGTCGGAGGAGTTCGAGCACCCCCTGGACGTCCGTATCGAGCTGCGCACGGCGACCGAACCGCCCACCGCGCTCGCCGTACCGCTGGGCGCCGCGCACCAGGCGACCCGATGGCTGGCGCGGACCCTGCGCGCGGACCACGCCCCCCGCCTCTCCGAGCCGGTCCGCTGGGGCGTCCGGCACGACGACGGCCTCGGCGCTGGCCGGAGCGTCCCCGCCGAGGTGCGGCTGCTCGTCCCCGCGCACCTCACGGTCGAGTCGGACCTGCCCGCACCGCCGCGGGTCGTCCCGCCCGCGGTCGACACCGCACCCCGGTGGACGGCCCCGTTCGACGCGCCCGAACCGCCCGCGGCGCTCACCGACTTCCTGCACCCCTGGGACGTGCCCGCCGCCCACGCCGTGCGGCGCTGGGCCAGGGTCGCGTCGCACCAACCGGTGACCGCCCCCGACCTCACCCGGGAAGGCGCCCGGGACGTGCCCGGCCCCGACCCGCTCGGCATGGCGGGCGTCCGCTACGACCACCACACGTCGACGGGCATGCTCCGCGCCAACGTCGTGGCGCTGCTCCAGCACCGCTACCGGGTGCCGGTCGGCGGACGCACCGTCACGGTCGGGCTGGAACTGACGTCGGCGGAGCCGATCGGACCGGCCGCGGGCACCCCGTTCAAGGCACGCCGCTACCAGCAGGACCACGAGAGCCCCAAGAGCGAGGACAGCCGGTCCCGGGGCGGTGTGCTCTCCGTCGGTCCGGAGACCGGCGGCATGCCGGACGGCCACCGGCTGTACGAGCGGGTCACCGCCGACGTCGTCGACCGCGGCACGGAGCTGAAACAGGGCTTCGAGGCGGGCGAGACCCGGGAGAACAACCGCGAGGCCACCCGCGACTACCGCCACTACCTCCTGAGCGGAACGCTGCGCATCCAGCCGTCCGAGGGCGCCCGCCGGGCCCTGAGCGTTCCGGTACCCGGCGGCCTCTACGCCATGCTGCCCCTCGACGCCGAGGGCCGTCCGGCGGGCGGACTGGAAGAGTCCCTGCCGCACCTCTTCGGGGCGCGGGCACAACAGCCGGCACCAGCACCGGCACCAGCACTGGCGCCGGCACCGGCACAGGCGCCTGAGTCCGCCTTCGGCGCGCCACCGGCCACGGCGGCGGGGCAGCCGACGACGGAACGCCCCTCCACCGCACCGGACTTCTACGCCCCGGCCCCCGACTCGGCCGTCGTCGCCCTCGCCGCCGGTCTCATCGACGTGCCCGACGCCGTACGCCGCCCCGTGGCCGCCCGCACCGAACTGCTGCGGCAGTTCACCCGGGTACTGCACGACCCGGCCGTCACCGCACGCGTCGCCGCCTCCGGCGTGCGCGTCCTGCTGCTGCCCCGCGGCACCCGCCTCACCGACCTGCCCGGCGCGGCGGACCTCAGCGACCTGCCCGCCCACGGCCGCGCGGACGACGGCCGCGGCCTCACCGACGTCGCGCGGCGCCTGGTGGTGGTGGCCGAGGAGAACCTGCTCGGCGAGGACCCGGACCTCGACGGCGCCGCGGGCCACGCGGACGGCTACTCGACCGTCACCCACGAACTCGCCCACCTGGTCTGGTTCTTCGGTCTGGACGACGCCGACCGCGCCCGTGTACGGGCCGCCTACGAGGAGCGGCTGGCCGCGGGCCCGGACGCCGAGTGGGCCGACGGACCGCGCCGGCACACCGACGGCCACCCCGCCGACCACTACGCGTCCACGAACGCGGAGGAGTACTTCGCACAGACCAGCAACGCCTACCTCGGCACCAACCGGGGACGCGACCCCTACACCGGCCGGAACCGCCACAACGGCGCGGACTGGGTACGGGCCAACGACCCGGAACTGGCCCGGCTGCTCGGCAGGCTGTACGGCGACCGCCCCGACACCGCGCCCCCCGGCAACCCGGTCGCCGCCGCCCGCGCGGAGGACGAGGCGTACGCGGCGGCGAGCGACCTGCACCGGCTGAACACCACCGCCCCGGCCGACCCCGTGGCCGACCCCGTGGTCGTGCCCGTGCCCGTGGCCGTGCCCGCGGAGCGTTTCAGCAGCACCGTCGCCACCTTCGGCGCGGACCGCCCGGGATCGCTCGGGCTCGTCCACGTCGCCCCGGTGCCCATGACCACCGTGCACTGGCTGACGGAGCAGGTCGTCGCGCTGGTCCTGGACGGCCGGCCCGAGGACCCCGTCTTCCGCGCGGCGATCGACGCCGAGCTGACCCAGGCCCGGCTCAGCAGCGAGTGGCCGCAGCTGTTCAGCGAGGAGGGCCTGTCCCTGCGGGCGTCCTACCGGGGCACCACCCGGACGACCAGCCTGCGGTTCACCCTGGAGCGCCCCCGCCGGGCCGACCCCCGCATCGAGGAGATGCCCGACGGCCCGCCCATCACCCTTCAGCGCTGGGCGCTCGGCATCAGCGAGGCCGGCACCACCGACTCGGTGGGCGACCTGCGCGCGCTCTCCGTCAGCCACGGGCGCACACTGCCCTTCGCGCACACCGGGTGGTTCCGCCGCCTGACGTTCGCCCCGCAACTGACGTACACGCACAACCAGACGACCACCTCCGTCACCACCAGCGCGACGGTGCAGCCGCAGGTCATCATGCAGAGCCGGGAGAGGTCCTGGCCGATGGAGTACACCCTGCTCCCGGAGATCCGGGTGACCGGCACACCCGGCGCCGAGCGGTGGCAGCCCACCGCACACGCCGCCCCGGACCCGCTCACCGTCTGGTTCCCCAAGCACCTGATGGAGGACGAACCCGACCCCGCCGCCCTGACCGGCGACGACCCCGCGCTCAAGCCCGCGCCGATGCCCACCCTCCTGAACGACGTACCGCTCTTCGCGACGGAGGCCGCACCGCACGCCGACCGGCTCCTCGCCGACGTCCTGCGGTCCTTCGCCGGCGAGCTGACCGGACTGTCCGAGGCGTCCCGCGACCAACTGCGCCAGTACCTCGACGAGGGAGTGCTGCGCGGCAACCTGCCCCTGATGTGGGGCGGACACCACAGCTCGCCGACGCTGTACGCAGAGAACGGCTCCGTGATCGGCATGCTGCGGCTGCGCTCGGAGGTCGTCCAGCGCCAGGGCCCCGAGGCGCTCGCCGGACCCCCGACGCGCAACGTCGTCCTGCAGAGTCACGTCCTGCGGTCGGTGAAGATGTCCGGCAGCGCCGCCGTCGCCAACGCCGCTGGGCTCGGACTCGGCGTCAGCGCCGGTTTCGCCGTCGGCGTCCCCGACGAGGTCACCGGCACGGAACCGACCGGCCTCACCCTGACCGCACAGGCCGCCGTGCAGCAGCAGGTCACACACACCCTGGTCGCCGGGGGCTCCGCCCGCATGTCCCGTTCGCTGCGCACCGGCGCGCCGCTGCTGCGGGTGCGCGCGGACGCGGTGTTCGAGGTCACCCTGGTCCGGCCCGACGGACTGGAGGACCGCCCCGCGCCCGGCTCCCCGCTGGCCCTGCGGCAGCCGTACCCGCTGATCCTGCGGGTGCCGTCGCAGGAGACGGTCACCGGTCCCGAGTCGGCACCGGTCCACCTGTCGCCGGAGATCCTGCACCTGCGGGACCTGGGCGCCACCGTGACCCCGCTGGCGGTCCGGGGTACCGGGCCGCTCTTCGACGCGCTGGAGACCTGGCTCGACGGCCACGGTTTCCTGCCGCCCCGCCGGGGCCGGGCCGCCGGCTGGTACCAGGGGCCGCTGAGCGGTGCCGCCGGCCTCCAGCGCCTCAACAACCTGCGCAAACTCGACCAGATCCGTTCGGACCTGGGGTTGCGCGCCGGGTTCGACGAGATGACGTCCGGCGGCCACCCGGTCTGGTTCGAGCTGCCCACCCTCACCGGGGTGCGGCGGGTGTCGTTCCGGATCACCGCCGAACGCCGGTACGTGGCGGACGACGAGTACGGCGGCGTCACCCACGACCGGCACCTCAGCGCGGTGCAGACGTACAACTACACCGGTGCGACGGTGGCCGGCGACGAACAGCTCACCAAGGTGCCGCTGGCGCTCAGCGGCACCTTGCAGGGGTCGCTGACCAACCCCTTCGACGGCCACGGCAACCTGTGGATGCAGGGACTCACCCCGGAGTACACCTACAGCCGCCAGTCGGCGACGACCACCGGGTCCAGCGCGAGCACCGGGCAGGAGTACTACGTTCTCAGCCCCGCCGCCGACGGCGTCCGGGTGCACACCCTGCCCGTCACCTACCGCACGTCGATGTCGGACACCCATGGCCAGGCGATGGAACCGGGGGAGGCGGACGGGCACGCCACGCTGGCCGTGCCCGGTTACCGGACGCTGGAGCGGCCCGACGACCGGGTTCCGGCCGATCCGCCGCGGCCCCGGCCGGTGACGGACGCCGACGCCGCCCTCGCGGCGGACGCCGTGCGGCTGCCCGAGACCGCCCTCGTCGACCGGGTGGGCGGCAGCCGGCAACTGCGCGACGCCGTCAACGAGATGATCGTCGCCGCCGGGCGCGCGCCGCGGCCCGAGGAGACCGCCGCGGCGGTCGCGGAGGCAGCCCCGCCCACGGAGGCTGTTCCGCCCACGGAGGCTGTTCCGCCGACGCCGACGAATGCTGTTCCGCCCGCGGAGACGGCCCCACCTGTCGAGACGGAGGAGGGCATCGAGCTGGGCCCGATACCCGGCGCGTGGGCCGGGCCGGCCCCCGAGCCGGCACCGCGGACGGACGGCGAGGCGGGTGTCACGGTGGGGGGCGTGCCGTCCGTCGTGGGCCGGGTGGCCGGTCCCCCCGGCGGTGCCGCGCGGGTCGCGCGTGCCGTCGCCGACCGGGCCGCGGGCGCGCTGCGCTGGGTGAACACCCAGACGACCGGCGGACCGATGCAGGACGCCACGAGCGTCGCCCAGGAGGTCGTGGAGGCGAGCCTCACCCCGCACCACCTGAACACACACTCCTACCGCGTCTTCAACGGGACCTACGTCATCGAGGGCGCGGTCACCTCGGGCCCCCTGGCCGGACTCGACCTGCTCATCGAAATCAAGGGGCATCTCACCGGCGTACGCCCGCTGCCACGGCCCGGCGTCATGGACTACGAGCAGTGGAACCAGGCCATGGACGCCGCCGCCGACACCCGCAGCACCACCCGCGCGCACGCGGCGGGCGTCACCCTCGCCGCCGACTACGGGGCCGGCGGCAGGACCATCGCCCCGTCCGGGCACTACGTCCACCGCAGCGCCGTCACCGAGGGCACCACGGTCAACGACGTCACCTCCGTCTTCCGGGTCGTCACCAAGAACGGCGAGCGGGTCCACCGCCTCGTGGGCACCGCCACCTACGAGGTCACGGTCCGGGCGGGACTGCGCAACGTCGTGACCGGGACGCTGTCCGGCGGGCCGCGCTACACGGACACCCGGATCGTCGAGGTCCCGGACGGCGTCGAGTTCCTGCTGAGCGACCACGATCTGACCAACTATCCCGACCTCCACCCGGACACCGTGCCCGCGAAGCCGGTCACGGCCCCCTCCGACCGGGCGCTGCCCTCCTCCTACACGCAGAGCGGCGGCCGCCTGGGCTTCGGTGCCGTGACCGAGGTGCGCCCGGCCGACGAGGCGGAACCCCGGTCGGCGTTCGAGCGGACGGCGCACGACCTGGTCGAGCGGGTGGCGCCCGGCAGCACCCTCCCGGGCTCCGCCGCCTACCTGCCCGGTGTCCGCTCCCGGATCAACGAGCACACCACGTCCCTCGGGATGCGGGCGCTGGCGAGTCTCGGCCCCGGCAGCCGCACCGCCTTCCACTTCGTCCACCGCTCCTGGCTCGGCCCGATGCTGGTGGAGGTCGCCTTCGAGGCCGTACCGGAGGACGACCTGGGCGGCGTCCGGGGGCGGCGCGCACTCGGCAACCACGGCATGGACAACGTCTTCGGCCACAGCAACGGCGACGGCAGCACCCTGCCCGTCCCCGGCAGCACCCGGCAGTCCCGGTCCCGCACGGTCACCGACACGGTCGACGCCTCACCGGTGATCCAGCAGAGCGACGTCCGCTACCGGCCGACGCTCGCGCTCACCCGGCAGTCCAACGCCACCGACACGGCCACCTCCGCCCGCGACCGGCGGGTCTGGCAGCGCAGCACGGGAGACATCACCGAGGCCGAGGTCCGCTACCGGTTCACGGCGACCGTCACCGCGCGGGCGATGGACGAACTGGTCACCGGCGTGCCCCTGCGCGCGCTGTACAGCGGTCTCGACCTCGCCGCGGGCCAGGTGGCGCGGCTGCTGCCCGACCAGGTGCGCACCTCCCTGGCGGAGTCGGCGCGGCATCTGCCCCAGCCGGTGCGGAAGGTGACCGGGAGCGTCCTCGCCGACGTGGTGCTGCACTTCAACGGGTCGGACACACCGTCCGTGCCGGTCGCACCGGACGTCCTCGCGGAACCGGCCGTGTACGAGAGCGACCCGACGGTGCCGCCGGCGGACCGGCCGGGGGAGACCGTCGTCGACATGGAGGTCTCCGCGGCACTGCGCGCGCGGCTCACCGGCGGGGCCTGGGTCCCCGCCCGGCCGATCTCGATGTACCACCTGGACGCCCTGCCCCAACTGGCCGAGGCGCTGCGGGCCGTCGACCCCTCCCTGGGCCGGGAGAGCGACCTGCCCACCTCCACCTCGGCGGAGGGCATGCTCGTCCGGCTCGCCCGGCTCACCCGCAGCGGCCGGCTGACCCTGCTGCCGCCCGCCGCGACCGCGCCGTTCCTCGGCGGGCCCGGCACCGGTGCCACGTCGCTCCAGGTGTCGCTGTACGACGCCCGGATCGACGCGAGCGGGAACGACGTCGGCCTCGACCACCTGGAGATCTCCACGGACGGATTCGTCTCCCAGGGCGACCTGTCGACCACCTCGGCCGTCACCTTCGGCCTGAGCGTGCCGCTGAACGCCGCCACCGGCGACGACCGGCTCGGCCCGACGGTGCCGGTCGCCGGAGAGCGCACCTCCGCCGGGCTCTCCCAGACCCAGTCCGCGCCGCGCCGCGAGGTGCTGAAGTTCGGCACGTCGGCGGCCGGGGCGGAGCAGGGGGCGACCGGCCACCAGGTGCGGGCCGTCGCCGTGGTGCGGGTCACCGGGCCGCGCGGCGCCCGGTGGGTGGTCGGCACGGCGATCCTCCGTACGACGGAGGCCCCGCCGGAGCGGCCACCCGTCGACGAGCCCGCCGCGCCGACCGGGCCCGGGGCCGCCGCGTCCGGCGGCGGATTCCGCGCCCGCCTGCGCGCCTACCGCGTCGCGCGGCGGCACGCGGTCACCCCCACCACCGGCACCCGCACCCGCCTCCCCGGCTCCCGCACCCCGGCCCCTCACGACGATCCGACGTCGGCCCCGGCCGAGGAAGCCACCCCGAAGCCGACGCCTGCTTCCGTACCGGGAGACGTCCGGGGAACGGCGTCGGAGTCCGGGCCGGCGGCCGCGCCGGACACGGTGCCGAGCCCCGGCGGCCCGGCCACCGGGGAGGACGTGACGCCTGCTCGCGGCCCGGCGGACGACGGCCGGTCGGCGCCACCCGACCCCGACCCCGACCCCGACCCCGACCCCGACCCCGACCCCGACATCGGCCTCGGCACCGACATCGGCCTCGGCACCGGTTCCGACACGAACACCGGCCCCGCCACCGCCACCGACCCCAACACGGTGCCGCCCTTGGCGCCGGAGACGGTGCCCCTTCCCGAGTCACCCGCAGAGTCACCCGTCGAGTCACCGGCCGAGCCACCCGCCGAGTCGACCGCCGAGTCGACCGTCGGCCGGGACGACGAGCCGGACGTGGGGCCGGTGGCCGGGCCGCGCGACCCGGTGGGCCCGGGGGACCGGACCGCCGAGGACGACGCCCGCGCCTGACCCTGCCGCCGCCCGACGGCGGAAAGGGAAGCCTCCCCGTCCCTCCGGGCAGGATGCCCGCCGCCCCGCCGCCACCCCGCGCCCGCGCTCCTACGATCACGCGCGGGCGCCCCGGCACACACCGCACACGGTCACCCACCCGTGCGCCCTCCCCACCGAGAGAGGCGCACACGTGGCACAGCAGGAACCGGACACCGGCGACGCCCCGCGCTCCGCGGGTGACTCGGTGTGGCGGCGCCGACTGCCGTGGCAGCAGGACCCGCTGGGCGACGCCGGGGAACTGGGCGCGGGCCCCGGGAGCAGCCCCCCGGCCACGGAAGGGGAGGACGAGTCCGCCACCCCTCGTGGACGCCTCACCCGGCACCTCCTCACCGGAGCGGTGGGTCTCAGCCTCCTCGTCCTCGTCGTCCCGGTCGTGCTCCTGGACGGCTCCGACCGCACCCGGCGGCCCGACGCGGGCGGCCCCACCACCGGGGACCTCACGCTGGACCAGCCGCCGCCCCCCGCCGCGTCGCCGGAAGCCACCACGACGGCCGCGCCCGCTCCGAGCCGCGACACCTCCGCCACCCCGCGCGCCCGGGACACCCCCGCCCCCGGCCCGGAGACCGTCCCCGTCGGCCTGACCGCACCGCGCACCACTCCCGCGGCCCCCACCGGGACACCCGCCCCCGCACGGCGCACGGCCCCCGCCGGGGTGATCCACGGCACCAGCGTCCTCGAACCCGGCCAGAGCTGGACCGCGGGCCGCGCCGTCCTCACCTTCCAGGACGACGGCAACCTCGTCCTCCACGACCGTCAGGGCCGCCCCCGCTGGCAGTCCGGCACGGTCGGACAGGGCGCCAGGACGGTGTTCCAGGGCGACGGGAACCTCGTCGTCTACGCCCCCGGCATGCGCCCCGTGTGGTCGACGCGGACCGACGGGCACGACGGCGCCGAACTGGTCCTCGGCGGCGACGGCGGCCTCACCGTCCGCCACGGCACCACCGTGCTGTGGTCCGCCCGCACCACCGGGTGACCGCGGCCCGCCGGGAGTTCGGGCAGTGGTCGTGTCCGACCAGGCACGTCCGCCGGTCCGTCCTGGCCGGGCGGAAGCCCGTCTTCCTAAGTTCGCCTCACGTGGAGGCCTGTCGCCGGCTGGAGAAACACCTATGAACACCGTGGTCGTGAAACGTCCGCCGCGTGTGTCGGGGCCCGAGGTACCCGAGGCCCGGATCGAACTGGCCGAGCCGCCCATCCTCGGCGAACCCGCCTCCGCCGACCTCGGCTCCGTGATGGTGGTCCTGCCGATGGGCATCGGCTTCGGCGCGATGGCGCTGATGTTCACCGCCGGCGGCTCGTCCTCCACGTACCTGATGTCCGGGATGATGGGCGTCGGTATGATCTCCATGAGCATGGGGCAGATCGGCCGCGCCGGACTGGAACGCAAACGGCGGATGCGCGCCGAGCGCCGCGACTACCTCCGCTACCTCGCCCAGCTCCGCACCCAGGCCCGCCAGGTCGCCGAGGCGCAGCTCACCGCCGCCCTGTGGGACAACCCGCCGCCGGACACCCTGTGGTCGCTCGTAAGCACCCCCCGGGTGTGGGAACGCCGCTCCGCCCACGACGACTTCGCCAAGGTCCGCATCGGCCTCGGCACCCGCCGCGCCGCCCTCGAACTCGTCCCTCCGGAGACCAAACCCGTCGAGGACCTCGACCCGCTCGCCGCGATCTCGCTGCGCCGCTTCACCGCCGCCTTCCAGACCGTGCCTGGCATGCCCGTCCCCGTCGGCCTGCGCAGCTTCACCGGCGTCGAGCTGGCCGGTGACATGGCGGACGCCCTCGGCCTGGTCCGGGCCGTCCTCGGCCAGCTCGTCACCCTGCACTCGCCCGACGAACTCCGCGTCGCCGTCCTCACCGACGACCGGGGCCGCGAGGAGTGGGAGTGGGTGAAGTGGCTGCCGCACAACGCCCACCCCAAGGAGTACGACGCGGCCGGGCCGCTGCGCCTCGTCGCCACCGACCACGCCGAACTCACCGACCTGCTCGGCCCGGACGTCCTCGACCGCCCCGACCACGACCCGCACGCCACCCCCAGCGCCGCCGAACCCTTCGTGGTCGTCGTCGCCCACCGCACCGCGCTCCCCGCAGGCTCCCGGCTGCTCGGCGCCGGACTGCGCAACACCGTCCTGCTGGACGTCACCGGCGCCATGCACGGCGGCGCCGGCGTCCTCCGCCTGACCACCGAGGACGGCCGGGTCTCCTTCCCTGTCGCCGACGCCACCGCCGACGCCGAGGCGGACTTCCTCAGCCGCGCGCGGGCCGAGACCCTCGCCCGGCAACTGGCACCCCTGCGCACCAGCGGCACCATCGACCTCACCGACAACCCCTTCGAGTCCGATTTCGAACTCACCACCCTGCTCGGCATCCGCGACCCGCGCACCTACGACGTCACGGCCCAGTGGCGCCGCCGCACCGACCAGAGCGCCCGCCTGCGGGTGCCCATCGGCGTCACCGAGGACGGCGAGGTCGTCGAACTCGACCTGAAGGAGTCCGCGCAGACCGGCATGGGCCCGCACGGCCTGCTCATCGGTGCCACCGGCTCCGGCAAGAGCGAACTGCTGCGCACCCTCGTCATCGGCCTCGCCGCCACCCACTCCTCCGAGGTCCTCAACCTCGTCCTCGTCGACTTCAAGGGCGGCGCCACCTTCCTCAACATGGAGAAGCTGCCGCACACCTCCGCCGTCATCACCAACCTCGCCGACGAACTTCCCCTCGTCGACCGCATGCAGGACTCCATCGACGGCGAACTCATCCGCCGTCAGGAACTGCTGCGCGCCAGCGGCCACGCCTCCCTGTTCGAGTACGAGAAGGCCCGGCTCGCCGGCGCCCCCCTCGCCCCGCTGCCCGCCCTCGTCGTCATCGTCGACGAGTTCTCCGAACTCCTCGCCGGTAAACCGGAGTTCGCCGACCTGTTCGTCACCATCGGACGGCTCGGCCGCTCCCTCGGCGTGCACCTGCTCCTGGCCTCCCAGCGCCTGGACGAGGGCCGCATCCACCGCGTCGAGGGTCACCTGTCGTACCGCATCGCGCTGCGCACCTTCTCCTCCATGGAGTCCCGCAGCGTCATCGGGGTCGCCGGCGCCTACGAACTGCCCTCCGTGCCCGGCAACGGCTACCTGCGGGTCGACACCACCAACCTGGTCAGGTTCAAGGCCGCCTACGTCTCCGGCCCCTGCCCCCAGACCCCCGACGACGAGGGACACCGCCCGGAGGGGACCGCCGTCCACGAGATCGTGCCGTTCGGCCTCGACCAGCGCCCCGCCGCCCAGGCTCCGCCCGGGGAACCCGAGCGGCCCGAGGAACGACCCGCCCCCGCGCCCGCCGGCACCGCCGAGAGCGACGAGAGCCTGCTGGACGTCCTCATCGACCGCCTCACCGACGCCGGGCCCTCCGCCCGCCAGGTGTGGCTGCCGCCGCTCGCCGACTCGCCCAGCCTCGACCAGCTGCTGCCCGGCATCGTCCCCGACCCGGTGCGCGGCATGAGCGCCGCCGAGTCCGCGCTCCTCGGCACTCTGTGCGTACCGCTGGGCATGGTCGACCGGCCCCACGAGCAGATCCGCGAACTGCTCGTCGCCGACCTGTCCGGCGCCGGCGGCCACGTCGGCGTGGCCGGCGCCCCGCAGACCGGCAAGTCGGCACTGCTGCGGACCCTGATGATGTCCCTGGCCCTGACCCACACCCCCGAGGAAGCGCAGTTCTACTGCCTGGACTTCGGCGGCGGCGGTCTGGTGTCCATCGCCGGACTGCCGCACGCGGGCTCCGTCGCCACCCGGCTGGAGCGCGACAAGGTGCTGCGCACCGTCGAGGAGATCACCCAGCTCCTGGAGCGCCGCGAGCAGATCTTCACCGAGCGGGCCGTGGAGTCGATGGCCGCCTACCGGCAGCACCGCCGCACCGGTGCCGTGGACGACCCCTACGGCGACGTCTTCCTCGTCATCGACGGCTGGGGCACGCTCCGCCAGGACTACGACGAACTCGACGACCGCATCACCGCGCTCGCCGCCCGGGGCCTCTCCTTCGGCATCCACCTGGTGGTCTCCGCGGTGCGCTGGTCCGAGATCCGGCCCCGGCTGCGCGACCTGCTCAGCACCAAGTACGAACTCCGGCTGGGCGACGCCATGGAGTCCGAGGTCGGCGCGCGGGCGGCCGGCGCCGTACCGCAGCAGCCCGGCCGCGGGCTGACCAGCTCCGGCCACCACTTCCTGTCCGCGCTGCCCCGGCTGGACTCCTCCTCCGCCACCGACGACCTCACCGCCGCCACCAAGACCGCCGCCGCCGAGATCGGCACCTTCTGGACCGGCCGCACCGCACCCGGCGTCCGGCTGCTGCCCAGCCGGCTGCCCCTGGACCGGCTGCCCGCCGCCGAGGGCGACCTGCGGGTCTGCGTCGGCTGGGACGAACAGCGGCTCCAGCCGCTCTGGCACGACTTCTCGGCCACTCCGCACCTGCTGGTGTTCGGCGACGACGAGACGGGCAAGACCAACCTGCTGCGGCTCATGGCCCGCGCCGTCACCTCCCGGTTCGGCCCCGACGAGGCCCGCGTGCTCCTCGTCGACCCCGAACGGAACCTGCTCGATGTCGTCCCCGAGGAGTACCGGGTCGGCTACGCCGTCGACAGCCAGGGCCTGAAGGAACTCGCCGGCGCCACCGTCGTCTCCATGACCAAGCGGCTGCCCGGCAGCGACGTCACCCCCGAGCAGCTCGCCCGGCGGGACTGGTGGCAGGGCCCCCGGCTGTTCGTCCTCGTCGACGACTACAGCATGTTCGCCACCAACTCGATGGACAGCCCGCTCGCGCCCCTGGTCCCGCTGTTCGCCCAGGGCGCCAACATCGCCATGCACCTCGTGGTCGCCCGGTCCACCTCGGGCGCCATGCGGGCCATGATGGACCCGGTGCTGCGCCGCCTGTGGGAGCTGGGCAACCCGGCGCTGCTCTTCTCCTACCCCAAGGAGGAGGGCAAGTTCATCGGTGAGGCCCGGCCGCGCACCCTGGTCCCCGGCCGCGCCCAGCTGGTCACCCGGCGCGGCCTCCGGCTCGTCCAGACCGGCCTGGTGGACACGGAGTGACCGGCCGCCGGCCGGACGGCTCCCCGCCACCCGGCACCCCCGCCCCCTCCGCACCGCACCGGCCGCCGGCGCCGGACCGGCCGTCCGCGCCGTGCCCGCCGTCCGCGCCGTGTCCGCCGTCCCCCACAGGAGCGCCATGACCTCCTCCGCCCTCGTGCCCCCCGCCGACTCCCCGGCGGTCTGCCGCATCACCGTCGTCGGCACCGGGCGCGGCGTCGACCTGAGCGTCCCCGGCGGGGTCACCGTCGGCGCCCTGCTGCCCGTGCTCGCCGACCGGCTCGGCGACGAGGACGAGCCCGGCGGCGCCGGACACGTCCTCCAGCGGCTGGGGGAGGAGCCGCTTGACCCGGACGCCACCGCCGACTCCCTCGGCCTGCGCGACGGCGACATCCTGTACCTGCGCCGGGCCGACGAGGCCCTCGCCCCCATGATCTTCGACGACCTGGCCGACGGCGTCGCCACCGTCGTCAACGCCCGCTCCGACCGCTGGCGGCCCGCACTGACCCGGCGGCTCTTCCTCGGCCTCGGCGCCCTGGTCCTGCTCCTGCTGGCGGTCGTCGTCCTCGCCGCACCGGCCGGCCCGCACACCGCCGTGGAGTGCGGAGCCGTCGCCGTCGCGCTGACCGCCGCCTGCGTCGTCGTCAGCCGCGCGCCCTCCGCGGACCGCGGTGCCGTCCTGGTCACGGGCGCGGCCGGCTGGGCCTTCGCCGCGCTGGCCGGACTGACCGCCCACGACGCGACGGCCGTACTGTCCCTGCCCGACCGGCGGGAACTGCTGACCGGCGGCGCCTGCACGGTCGCGGTGGCCCTCGTGCTGCTCATCGCCGGCCGGGTGCCGGTACGGGTCTTCGGCGCGCTCCTCGTCGTCGCGCTCGCCGTGGAGAGCGGCGCCGGCCTCGCCATCGGCTTCGACCTGGACGCCACCACCGCCACCACCCTCGTCGCCGTCACCCTCTTCCTGCTCAGCGCGATCGCCCCGCGCCTGGTGCTCCGCCTCGCCGGCCTGCGCGTACCGCAACTGCCGCGCAACGCCGACGAGTTGCAGGAGGACACCGATCCCCGTACGCAGCGGGACCTGGACCGGCGGGTCGCCGACGCCGACGCCGGCCTCACCCTGTTCACGGTCGGCGCCTCAGCGGTGTACGCCACCGCCCTGGTGCTGCTCACCCGGGAGAGCGGCTGGTTCGAGTGGGTGCTGGCCCTCACCCTGTCCGCCGCGGTGACCCTGCGCTCCCGCAGCGTCACCGAGACCGGGCAGCGGGTGGCGCTCGCCCTGGCCGGCTCCCTGGGCCTGGTCCTCTGCCTGGTGTGGCTGTTCGTCCCCGGCGGCTCCGTCGCCCACGTCACGCTGACCGTTCTTCTGCTGGCCGCCACCGCCCTGCTGCTGCTCGGCGCCGTCCGGCTCCCCACCGTCCGGCTGCTGCCCATCTGGGGCCACACCGCCGACATCCTGGAGATGGTCACCGCGATCGCCCTGGTCCCGCTGCTCCTCCAGCACCTGCACGTCTACTGGTACTTCCGTTCGCTGGCCGGCTGAGGAGACCTCCCGTGCAGAGCCGTCGAGACCACGTCCACGCGTACCAGTTCGCCACCGGACGGCTGGCCGCCGCGCTGGTGACCGGCGAACCCGCCCCCGGCGACCCCCCGGCCCGCCGCAGCGTCGTCGGCGCCGTCATCGGCGTCGTCCTCGCCGTCCTCGTCTGCGCCGGGTTCGGCGTCTACGGCCTGATCCGCCCCGGCGGCAACACGGCCTGGGCCAAGCCCGGCGCCATCGTCGTGGAGAAGGAGACCGGCACCCGCTTCCTCCACCTCGACGGCGTCCTCCACCCGGTCGCCAACTACTCCTCCGCGCTGCTCGGCGCCGCCGGCTCACCGGCCGGCACCAAGGTGTACACCGTCTCCCGCAACTCCCTGAAGGGCTCCCCGCGCGGCGCCGAGGTCGGCATCACCGGCGCACCCGACTCCGTGCCCGCCGCCGCGTCGCTGCTCACGGGGGAGTGGTCGCGGTGCCTGACCCCGGGCCGCGGCACGGGCGAGACACCCGACTTCGCGCCGTCCGGGGGCCGCACGGCGGACGAGCGCCGCATCCTGGTCACCGACGCCGACGGCACCCCGTACCTGCTGTGGAACGGCCACCGCCACCGCATCGACGGCCGCTCCGCGCTCGTCGCCCTCGAACTCGACGGCCAGGACCCGCTCACCGCCCCCGGCGCCTGGCTGGCCGCGCTGCCCGCCGGACCCGCCGTCGCCGCCGCGTCCGTCCCCGGCCGCGGCGACCCGGGACCCCGTATCGGCGGCCGCTCCACCGAGATCGGCCAGGTCTTCACCACCGCCGCCGACGGCACCGGACCCGCCCAGTACTACGTCCTGCGCGCCGACGGCCTCGCCCCGGTCAGCCGCACCGAGTACCAACTGCTCGCCGCCTCCGGACAGGGCGCCGGACGGCAGGTGACCCGCGCCGACGTCGCCGCCGCCCCCGGCTCCGACGACCGCGGCCTGCTGCACCGGCTGCCCGACTTCCTCTCCGGCCCCGTGGCCCGCCCCGGCGACGACGCGACGGTCTGTCTGCGCCAGCACACCGAGGGCAGTACGGTGCACACCTCCCTCACCTGGGAGAAACCCCCGGCCACCGACGCCGTACCGGTCGGCACCGGACTGCTCCTGACCCCCCTGCCGCTGCCCTCCTCCGGTACCGGCACCGCCTACCTCGTCACCGAACTCGGCGTGAAGTACCCGCTGTCGGAGAGCGGCGACCTCTCGGCGCTCGGCTACAGCGGCGGCCAGGTACGCCCCGTCCCGCCCGCCGTCCTCGACCTGCTGCCCACCGGCCCCACCCTCTCCCGGCGCGGCGCACTCACCCCCGTACCCGTCGTTGCCGACCCCACCCCCTCGCCCTCCGCCGCGAAGGACGGCTGAGATGGCACTCGGACTCGGACCGCGCCGCGCCAAGGAGGCGCCGCACCTGGCCGGAGACCGCGCCGGCCACGCCCTGCTGGTCCACGTCCGGGGCACCGTCGACCCGCAGGCCCTCGCCTTCGCCCGCGGTCTGCCCGAGGACCCCGAGCACCACGTCGTCGTCCTCGACCTCCCCACCGACCTGCCCGAGACGTCCTGGCCCGCGCTGGCCCGGCTGCTCGGCCGCCACGACGGCGCCCTGCGGCTCGTCACCGGCCGCCGCCCCCGGGGCGGGGTGCTGCCGCTCGGCCAGTGGCTCGCCGACCACCTCGACCGCACCGTCCTCATCGGCGACGGCGACGTCGTCCCCGCCGCCGGCGGCGTCCTCTACATCCCCGGCGACGGCGGCTCCGGCTGGGTACGGCTCGGGCCGCGCCGCCCCGCCGTCCCCGTCTCCCGTCGCTTCCCCATTCCCATCTGGGAGTTCTCCGTCGCCGACCGGCCCTGGCAGACCAGCGAACGGGCGGTCGCCGACCCCCTGCCCAGCGGCGTGTGGCTGCGCCCCCGCGCCCAGGAGACCGCCCTCACCGGCCACCGGGGCACGCTGCAGGGCCGCCTCGCCTGCCAGCGCGAACTCCTCACCGTCGTCCTCGGCTGCCCCGGCACCCCGGAACTGCCGCTCGACGACGTCTCCCGCTTCTGGGGCTCGGTCCTGCCCGGCGCCCGCTCCCAGGTCCGGTTCGTCCGGTACGGTCCCCTCGCCGTCCCCGGCCGTGACGCCGAGGGCCAGGCCCTCGCCGACCGCCTGGACTCCCCGGTCGTCGTCTACAACGGGCTGCCGGTCGGCCGCGCCCCGGGGGAGACGCCCCGCACCCACGCCGTGGCCGAGGACGGGGCGCTCGGCTGGGCCACGTACGCGCGTGAACTCTGCTACCTGCCCGCCCGGATGACGGGCGGCCACCCGACCGCGCCCACGGTGCTCAGCCACCGGCCGGTGCTGGCCGACCTCCCCGAGATCGCCCCCGGCGTCTACCGCTACGCCGACGACGCCGTACTGGAGGTCGTGCCCGGCGGACTGTGGATGCGGCCCGTGGAGGAACCGGCCGAGGCCGCCGCCGTCCGCTCGGCCGCCGTCGATCCCCGCCGGGTGCGGGTCGTCCACGGCACGGCCGCGCGGACCGCCGGACGCATGCGGACGCTCGCCGAGCACCTGCTCACCCGCCTGGACCCGGTCACCCGGGGGCTGGCCCGGCTGGTACCGGCCGCGGAGGTGGCCCGGGGGGCGGGGGCCGGGCGGCGGCGGCCGGAAGGCGCGGCGGCGGGTACGGACGCGGGGCGGCCCGCCGAGGGCCCGTCGGCCGCGGTGCCCGCGCCGGTCCGGCCGGGCTTCCTCGCGGCCCTCGCCACGGAGGTCGCGGTGCGACCGTCCGGGGCGGAGATGCCGGCGCCGGCGCCGACACCGGTGCCCGTGTCGCCACCGGTGCCGGTGTCGCCACCGGGGGGCGCGGCTGCGACGGCGTCGGCCGGCGATCCCGGCCAGCCTGCTCCTCCGGAACCCGCCGCGCCGGATGCCGCCGCGCCGGAACCTGCCGCGCCGGATGCCGTCGTGCCGGACGTCACCGTGCCGCCCGTCACCGTGCCGGGGTCGGTTGTGCCGGATGTTGTCGTGCCGGAGTCGGTTGAGCCGGATGCCGTCGTGCCGACCGCTGCCGTTCCTGAATCGGGTGGGGCTGATTCGGTCGTGCCGGAGTCCGCCGCGCCTCCCGTCCGCCCGGGACCGGCCATGCCCGCGCTCCGGCTGGTGTCGGCACCCGTGCCCGTGCCCATGCCCGACAATGCGCCCGTGCCCGGCGGCGTGCCCGTACGGGGTGGTGTGCCCGTACCCGGCAGTGCGCCCGTACGGGGTGGTGTGTCCATACCCGGTGGTGCGCCCGTACGGGGTGGTGTGCCCGTAGCCGACGGTGCGCCCGTACTCGGTGGTGTGCCCGTACGCGGCGGCGCGTCCGTCGCCGCCCCGGGCGGTGACGTCGTACCCCCGGTGGCCGCGCCGTCACCCCCACGGACCCCGGAGACTCCGCCGACCCCCGTGCCGGGCGTCCGGTCGACCCCACCCGTGCCCCGGCCGGCACACCGATCCCGGTCCCAGCCCGTTCCGACCCCCGCCGCCTGTGCCCTTCCGCCCGCCAGAGGGCTGGCCCGGGAGCGGGAGTGGCTGCGCGGGGCGTTCCGGCAGCAGTACAACGACGCCTCCGGCACCGTCGCCCGCGTGCTGTCCCAGGAGCCGGGGCTGCGCGGCACCACGGGCGCGTCCACCGAGGACGTCCTCACCGACCTGGTCGCGGCCCGCCTCTACCTGCGCGGCGACGGCGACCCGCTGGACGCCGCGGTCCGCGGCGCCACCGTGGGCCCGCACGTCCCGCTCGCCCGCTGTGTCACGTCCGGACTGCGCCGGCTGCCCTCCTACCGGGGAGCCACCCTGCTCAGGGCCCGCCTCGACGACGCCGCGTGGGCCTGGTACGCCGGCCGTCGGCTGGTCACGGAGTGGGCGTTCTGCTGGGCGCTGACCTCGGCCGCCGCCGGTCTCCCGGGCGACGTCGACTTCCTGATCTGGTCGATGACCGCCCGCCGTACCGCGCTGCTCGACCCGGAACCGGCCGACCGCGTCCTCTTCCTGCCCGGCACCAGCTTCAAGGTGCTGGCCGCCCGGGACGGCGAGGGTGACGGCGGCGGCCGCCGCACCGTACTGCTGCGTGAGCTGTCCGCCTCGGAGATCGGCTCCGACGGCCGGGTCGCCGCCGGGACCGGCCCGTTGGACGACATCGCCCTGTCCGGCCTCGACCAGGCCCACCAGGTGTGGCGTACCGCGGAGTCGGCGACCGCGGCGGAACTGCCCGACACCGTGCGGGGCCGCTTCGGCGCACCACCGGGCCTCCTCCCGGCCCGCACCCCGTGACACCCCCTCACTCCATCACCCCCTCACTCCCTCACTCCCTCACTCCCTCTGGCCCTCGGCCCTTCCCGAATCGAGGACGACTCATGAGCCGGCAGGTCTTGCTGGTCTCCCAGGACGGTTCCGCGCCGCACCGCACCATCGGCGCGGCCCTGGCCGCGGCCGTCGACGGCGCGCTCATCACCGTCTCCCCGGGCACCTACCGGGAGGCACTGGTGGTGAACCGGGTGGTCACCCTGGCCGCCGGCGCGGCCGGCGTGGTGATCGACGGTGCCGGTGAGAGTGCCGTCGTGATCGACGCCGAGGCGGCCCGGCTCTCCGGGCTCACCCTGACCGGCGGCGGCGAGCAGACCCCGGTCGTGGAGGTCCGCCGCGGCGAGGCGTCGCTGGAGGAGTGCGCGGTCTCCGGTGACGCGTGGGCGGCTGTCCTCGCCTGGCACCAGGGCACGCTCATCGCCCGTTCGTGCCGGGTCACCGGACCCGGTGGCGCGGGCATCGTGGTGACCTCCGCCGGGCCCAACGTCGTGGAGGGGACGACCGTCGAGCAGACCCGTTCCTCGGCGATCGTGGTGACCGAACGCGGCCGCCTGACGGTCCGGCACTGCCGCCTCGACGGCGCGGGCGGCAACGGCGTCTGCGTCAACGGGCAGGCCCACGGCACCGTAGTGGACACCTCGGTCACCGGCAGCGGCCAGCCCGCGGTCGTGGCCGAGCAGAACGGCCGGCTGGAACTGCTCCGGGTCGCCGTCTCCGGCAGCGCCGCACTCGACGCCTACCTGACCAGCGCCGCCGACACCACCCTGACGGACTGTTCCTTCACCGGCTCGGGCGGCGAGTCGGTGCTCGTGGCGGGCGGCGCGTCCCCCGTGCTCCGCGGCTGCGCCCTGTCCGGCGCCGCCCGGGACGGGGTGCGGATCACCGAGGCGTCCGAGCCGCTCCTGGAGGAGTGCACGGTCAGCGGCACCCCGGTCGGTGTCCTGGCGGACGGCGGCAGCCGGCCCGTGCTGCGCGGGCTGACGGTCGGCGACACCGACCGCGGGCTGCTGGCCGCCGACGGCTCCGTCGTCGAGGGGGAACGGCTTACGGTGACCGCCGGTTCCGCCGGTGTCCTCGCCAGGGGAGGGGCCACGCTCACCCTGCGCGAGTCGACGGTGTCCACCGAACGGCCGGGCACGGCAGTCGAGTTGACCGAAGGCGCCACCGGCCGCCTGCACGAACTGCGGCTGCGCGCCGCCGACGGACCCGCCCTGGCACTGACCGGGGCGACGGCCCTCGCCGAGTCCTGCGTCCTCACCGACTCCGGTGTGCTCGTCGGCGCCGACGCCCACCTCGACCTGAAGGACACCGAGGCGGGCGGCTCCGACACCGACGGCGTCCGGGTGGCGGGCGGCGGCCGGCTCACCGCGATGGGCTGCCGGGTGCACGGCGCCCGCGGCCACGGCGTCCACCTCCAGGCGACCTCCCGGGCCGAACTGGACCACTGCGTCGTCTTCGACAACGCGGGTGACGGCATCCGCGTCAACACCGAGGAACCCGTCCGCGTCCAGAGCTGCGAGATCCGCGACAACGGCGGCCAGGCCCTGCACCGGATGCGCTCCGACGCCCGGCTCACCGTCCTCGACGTGACCGGCGCCGACACCCCCGCGGCCCCGGACCGTACGGGCGGCTCCGGCACCCGGACCCCCGCGGCCGCCCATCAGGGCGGGACCGCGCCGCCCGGACAGCCGCCCGCCGCCCGGCACACCGGTACCGGACCGCTCGCCGAGATGGACGCCCTGGTCGGCCTGGAGAGCGTCAAGCAGGAGGTCACCGGCCTCATCAACCTCAACAAGATGACCCGGCTGCGCGAGGAGATGGGCCTGCCCATGCCCCCGATGAGCCGGCACCTGGTCTTCGCCGGGCCCCCGGGCACCGGCAAGACCACCGTGGCCCGGCTCTACGGCGCGGTCCTCGCCGAACTCGGCATCCTCAGCCAGGGACACATCGTCGAGGTGTCCCGCGCCGACCTGGTGGCGCAGATCATCGGCGGCACCGCCATCAAGACCACCGAGGTGTTCAACCGGGCGCTCGGCGGCGTCCTCTTCATCGACGAGGCGTACACCCTGACCAACCAGTCCAAGGGCACCGGCCCGGACTTCGGCCAGGAGGCCGTCGAGACGCTGATGAAGCTGATGGAGGACCACCGCGACGAGATCGTGGTCATCGTCGCGGGCTACTCCGCGCAGATGGACCAGTTCCTCGCCTCCAACCCGGGCATGGCCTCCCGCTTCTCGCGCACCGTGGAGTTCCCCAACTACACGGTGGACGAGCTGGTCACCATCGTGCGCGGCCTGTGCGGCAAGCACTACTACGAGCTGACGGACGAAGCCCTCGAAGGGGTCGCCCGGTACTTCGAGCACATCCCCAAGGGCCCCACCTTCGGCAACGGCCGGGTCGCCCGCCAGCTCTTCGAGACGATGATCAGCAAGCAGGCGTCGCGGCTCGCCATGTCCGCGCCGGACAACAACTCCGAGCTGAGCCGGCTCACCGAGGCGGACGTCGAGACCGTACCCGAACCGGCACCGGAGCCTCCGTCGGCCGCCGCCGGAGCCGCCCCGGACGACGCGGCGGCGGGCACCGGCCCGGCGGCCGGCGGACCCCCG